>OMSN01000093.1:6543-12250 GCA_900313765.1 uncultured Eubacteriales bacterium | reverse complement strand
CGATGGTGCGATTCTCTGGATGGTGCAGGAAGAAGTTCGGCAGGAAGCAGGGCCGCGTCATTCCGATCGCTCTGGCGGATCTGATCGTATTCTTTCTTGTGGGTATCTGGCATGGTGCCAGCTGGAAATATGTGGTATACGGTCTTCTGAACGGCGGAATCATTGCCTTCAGTGAGCTGATGGGCGGTACGTACCGGAATATGAAGAAAGCCCTTCATATCTCGGGAAAAGAGACCTGGTACTATCTGTTCACCATCGTCCGAACCTTTATCCTGGTGAATCTGCGGTGGTTTTTCGACCGCTCCGATAACCTCACCCAGGCATTCTATATGATCCGGCAGTCGTTTACTCGTTTCCAGCCATCCCTGCTGATGCAGATCCCGGCCGGAAGTCTGGGAACGGCGTATGTGCCCTGGGCACTTCTGACGATTGCGGCCGGGTGTGTGGTCATGGTGGGGGTCGGGATCCTGGAGGAGAAGGGGATCGACGTGAGGCAGAAGATCTCGGACACTCTGCCATCTCCGGCAGTCTTTCTTGTCTACCTTGCGCTGTTTGCAGGGATCGGCTTATTTGGGTGCAGTGCTGCGCCGCGGGGGTTCATCTATGCGCAGTTTTAAATGGATCCGGCTGCCGGTATTCTGTATCCTGGCGGCACTTATCCTGATTGCAATGGATTACGCACTCTATCCGTGTACATTTATGCGAAATGACATCCATGCAGTCACAACACAGACCTTTGATGATATCTACATGGGGACTTCCCATGGGAAGATCAATATCGATCCGGAGTCGGTCGGCCTGCAAAACAGCAGGACCGGGCACAATCTGTGTGTCGGCGGGGAGTATCCGCAGGACTGTATTTATATGCTCCGTCTGATGATCGAGAAGGGACATAAACCGGAGCGGATCGTCTATGAGATCTCGCCCGGCTACCTGGTCAGGGAGAAGGAGGAGGGCAACAATTACCTGCTCTTCTACCACGAGTTTCCCGTCAGTCTGGCAAAACTGTCTTATTTCATGCATTCTGTAGCAAAATGCAACTTCCGGACGCTGTTTTTTCCCTGGTATGAGTACCCGCTGTCCTATGAACTGGCGAACATGCGGGATACTGTCCGGACCAAGTGGGAACAGGATTACAGTGCGGACAGGTTCCGGACAGCGTCCCAGGAATACCATGATTCCGGATTTATCGCCCGATATGCGGTGGACACTTCGACATTTACTGCGGACGATCTGACCCCGACTCCGGTCTCTCAGATCGTCCCGGAGAACATGGAGCAGCTCAAGAAACTGGTGGAACTGTGCCGGAAGGAAGGTATCCGTTTCTGCGCCGTGACAACACCCATCCCGCTGCCGAATCTGCAGGCATTTGCGCAGGACTACCGGGAAGTCTGGGACTATCTGGGAGCCTTCTTTGAGGAGGAGCAGGTACCCTGGATCAATTTCAATGACATGGAGCATTTTAATCTGTTCACGCATGATATCTCAGCGTTTACGGACATGGACGGACACATGAATGAAGCTGCCGCAAGAGCATTCTCAGGTGTGCTGGCGGGGCAGCTTGACAGAGTGGATCCGTGATCAGTATAGTGGATCGAAGCCGCAGCCGCACTCACGGACTAAGGAGCGGATCTGGCGGCGGAGTATGAGAAGGAGAGAAGATATGGATACATTGCTGGAGATACTGGATGATATTCGGCCGGACCTTGATTTTACTTCTGAGGAGAACCTGATGGGGGACAAACTGCTCACATCGTTCGATGTCCTGGCGATCGTTTCGGAGATCAGTGAAGCCTACGGGATCCGGCTGTCTGCAGGAGAGATCCGGCCGGAAAACTTCAATTCGGTTCAGGCTATGTGGGATATGATCACCAGGCTGAAAGCGGTGAAGAGATGATACAGCTTACACCGAAAATGTTTCTGATCGTATGTCCGATGCTCTTTCTGGCGGGATTTGTGGATGCGATCGGCGGCGGAGGGGGACTGATCTCTCTCCCGGCTTACCTGTTTGCCGGTCTCCCCATTCATTCTACGATCGCGACCAATAAGCTGTCTTCGACATGCGGAACCAGCCTCGCGACGGGCCGTTTCATCCGCCACGGGCTGGTCGATTTCAAGCTTGCGGTTCCATCTGTGATCTGCGCCATCGCCGGCTCTTCACTGGGGGCACAGATCTCTCTGCATATGAGCGACCGCGTGATGAAGAATGTACTTCTTATCGCGCTTCCGGTCGCTGCCTTTTTCGTCCTCAACAAGAATCTGTTTCAGGACAGCGGCAGGGCTGCGAAGGAAGACCTTCGCACTTATGTCGTCGCTTCGATCGCCGCATTCGTGATCGGCATGTACGACGGTTTCTACGGCCCCGGGACCGGAACCTTTCTGATCATTGCGTTCACGGTCTTTGCGAAAATGGGCCTGACGTCCGCAAATGCGCAGGCGAAAGTCATCAATCTGACGACCAATGTCACCTCACTGGTGATATTCCTGCTCCATGGGCAGGTGGTGATCCCGCTGGGGATCGCGGCTGCCGCATGTAATATGGCCGGCAACTATATCGGTGCCGGCCTTGCCATGGAGAAAGGATCGAAGATCGTGCGTCCGGTCATCCTGATCGTACTTGCACTGCTACTGATCAAAGTGGTCACATCATAATTTCGAGCCTTTTTTGCGGAGCATATTGGAAACGATGATGGAGCAGGAGGCATCGCCTGTGATATTCAGTGTGGTGCGGCCCATATCAAAGATTCTGTCGACACCGGCTACAAGTGCAATACCGTCAAGCGGCAGTCCGACAGACGCAAGGACCATGGCCAGCATGACCATACCTGCACCGGGAACGCCCGCGGTACCTACCGATGCAAGCGTAGCGGTGAGGACGATGGTGATCATCTGTGCCGGGGTCAGGTGAATGCCGTAGCAGGAAGCGATAAATACTGCGCAGACACCCTGGTAGATTGCAGTTCCGTCCATGTTGATCGTAGCGCCCAGCGGCAGAACGAAGGAGGAAACTTCACGGGATGCGCCGAGTTTTTCTGTGCACTCCATGTTGATCGGAAGAGTACCTACGGAGGAGGCACTGGAGAATGCGAACATGATCGCCGGCATCATTCCCTTGAAGAACCGGATCGGACTCATGCCGCCAAGGGTGGAGACTGTCGCGGAGTAGACGATGATCGCATGCAGCAGGTATGCACAGTAAGCAGCCAGTATGACCTTGGCCAGAGAGCCGATGACCATGGCGCCGTTGGCTGCGACAACCGGACACAGCAGACAGAACACACCGATCGGAGATAACCGCAGAATCATTTCCATACATTTCATGAAGATATCATTCCAGAGATTGATACCATCCACAGCCTTCTGGGCTTTTTCTCCGAGCAGAATGATCGCAAAACTGATCAGGAGCGCCATGACAATGACCTGAAGCATGTTTGCCTCAGTGATCGGCGCCAGGAAATTATTCGGGAAGATATTGACAAGCACGTCCATCGGAGCAGTCGCTGCAGGGGCTTCATATGTCAGACTTGAAGTCTCGAGAACCGGGAAACCGTTCTTGAACAGATTCGCGATCACCAGACCGATGGCAGTTGCAACCGCGGTAGTGCAGAAATAATAGACAACTGTGATCCCGCCGATCTGTCCGACCTTCTTGATATCACGCATGGAGACAACGCCGGCCATGATGGAGAAGAGAACGATCGGTCCGACAATAAACTTGACGAGATTCAGGAAGATCGTTCCGAAGGGCTTGATGTATGCAGCCGCAAAATCTGCTTTCGACTGGAGCGCAAGTCCAACGATAACAGCGAGCACAAGTGCGATGAAGATCTGCGCGGCAAGGGACAGTTTCTTTGGTTTTGAAGCCTGACTCATTACAGTTCCTCCTTCCATATGGGAAAAGCTGTTCTTGTGTGAACATGTATCGTTAATAGTCTATCACATATCCCCCGTGTTTGGGGGATATGTTTTTATTTCTATGCAGGTATGGGTCTGCCGGTATGGCAATCCTTGTATATACATGTTAAAATCTGGTATAGACATTCATCCCGGAACAGGGTCAGGAAGTCTTCAGAATAAGCACTGCCGCAGGCGGGCGAAGGAGGTCATATATGGCAGAAACAAGAAAACTGGTCGGAGGTCATCCGGTGATCGGGATCCGTCCCATTATTGACGGGCGCAAGGGACCCCTGGATGTGCGAGGCTCGCTGGAAGAGCAGACTATGTCCATGGCAAAACGCGCGAAGAAGCTGTTTGAGGAAAATGTTTTTTATGCGGACGGCACGCCGGTCAGGGTCGTGATCTCTGACACTACGATCGGACGCGTGAGAGAAAGTGCCCAGTGCGCGGAGCAGTTTAGGAAAGAAGGCGTGGACATCACGCTCTCTGTCACGCCCTGCTGGTGCTATGGCTCTGAGACGATGGATATGGATCCCACTACGATCAAGGGAGTCTGGGGACTGAATGCGACAGAGCGGCCCGGTGCCGTCTACCTGGCATCCGTCCTTGCGACCCATGCGCAGAAAGGTCTTCCCGCGTTCGGCATCTACGGCCGGGACGTGCAGGAAGCGGATGACGAGACGATGCCGGAGGATGTGAAGGAGATGCTGCTTCGGTTTGCGAGAGCGGCGGTTGCCGTCGCGTCCCTGCGGGGCATGAGCTATCTGCAGATCGGATCGGTCACCATGGGAATCGGCGGCTCCATCATGGATCAGGACTTCTTCGAGAGTTATCTGGGCATGAGAGTAGAGTCGGTCGATGAAGTGGAAGTCCTCCGCCGCATGGAGGAAGGGATCTACGATCAGGAAGAGTATGAGAGAGCCCTGGAGTGGACGAAGAAATACTGCAGGGAAGACTTTGACAAGAATCCGGAATGGATCCGGAAGGACCGCAGGACCAAGGACGAGCAGTGGGAATTCACGGTGAAGATGTACGTCATCATCAAGGATCTGATGAGAGGCAACGAAGCTCTGGCCGAGAAGTTCCCGGAGGAGGCGATCGGACACAATGCGATCGTAGGCGGATTCCAGGGACAGAGACAGTGGACCGACCACTGGCCCAACTGCGACTTCCCGGAGGCGCTGCTCTCCACGACCTTTGACTATGAAGGGGCAAGAGAACCGTATGTGCTTGCCACGGAGAATGACTGCCTGAACGGCCTGTGCATGCTGCTGCAGAAACAGCTGACCGGCCGCAGCGCGATGTTCTCGGACGTGCGCACCTACTGGAGCGGAGAATCCGTGAAGAGAGTGACCGGCTATGAGATCGAAGGCCACGCGAAGGACGCGGACGGCTTCATTCACCTGATCAACTCCGGCGCTTCCGCGCTTGATTTCTGCGGTGAGGCAGTGAATGAGAAGGGCGAGCATGAAGCCAAGAGATGGTGGGATGTGACCGAGGAGGATCAGAAGAAGATGCTCGAGGCGACCACCTGGGCTCCGGCAGATAACGGGTACTTCCGCGGAGGCGGCTATTCCTCCCGTTTTGTCACGAAATATGAGATGCCCATCACGATGATCCGCCTGAATCTGGTCAAAGGCCTCGGACCGTTCCTGCAGATCGCGGAAGGCTGGACCGTGGCGCTTCCGGATGAAGTGACAGACACCCTCTGGAAGAGAACGGATTACACCTGGCCGTGCACCTGGTTTGCACCGAGGGTGGACCATGTTCCGGGCAGCGCATTCTGTACTGCCTATGACATGATGAGAAA
>OMSN01000093.1:0-6535 GCA_900313765.1 uncultured Eubacteriales bacterium | reverse complement strand
CTACCGTCCGGCAGTGTGGAGCGCATTCGGAACCAAGGACAAGGAAGCGGCAGATTACAGAGCGTGCAGCACGTACGGGCCGCTGTACAAAGCCTACAAATGACGCATCCGGGTTCGTCATGCCCGCTGATACCCCTACGCGGACGCCCCTATAGGTCCACTGCGGGGTATCAGCGGGCATTCCTTGCAGGTCCACTGCGGGGTGTCGGCTCGCAAAAAATCATTATCTTCCGCGTCGTGTTGTGCGGCGCGGATTTTTTTTGGCATTTGCCGGTTTTGCTGCCTGATGTTTTGCTGCCTGGTGCTGCGTGGTCCTGCTTTGTGCTGATCCTTGACGTATGGATGTGGTGTTTTTCCGGGGGGATGCCGATGTCTTGCCGGCTGCCGGATGGCGGGTTTTCTGCCCGGATGGATTCATTTTCCTGGGCGGGATCAGGTACTGGCGTCCGAAGCCGATCAGGTCTTCGCGGTGGCATTTCAGGAGCGCTTCTTTTACCAGATCGTAATTCTTCGGATCCCGATACTGGATCAGCGCACGCTGCATGGCTTTTTCATGCGGATCCGTCGCGACATATACCTGCTCCATGGTGACCGGGTCGAGTCCGGTGTAGTACATACAGGTTGAGACGGTTCCGGGCGTGGGATAGTAGTCCTGAACCTGTTCGGGCATATATCCCATCTTGCAGATATATTCGGCAAGGGCGATGGCGTCTGCCAGGGTGCTTCCCGGATGGGAGGACATCAGGTAAGGCACGATGTACTGTTCCTTGCCGCTCTTTGCGTTGATGCGTTCAAATTCTTTGATAAATGCATTGTAGACTTCATTTTTCGGCTTGCCCATCCGGCGCAGCACATTTTCGCAGATGTGCTCGGGGGCAACACGCAGCTGCCCGCTGATATGGTGGGCACACAGTTCCTTCAGGAATGTTTTGTCCGGATCTGCCATCAGGTAATCAAACCGGAATCCGGAGCGTATGAAGACTTTTTTTACTCCCGGAAGGTCACGCAGTTTCCGCAGAAGCTTCAGATAATCGGAATGATCCACTTCCAGGTTGGGACATGGTTCAGGGAAGAGGCATTTCCTGTGGCTGCAGGCTCCGCGCTTGAGCTGGGCGCTGCAGGCGGGCTTGCGGAATTCTGCTGTCGGGCCGCCCACATCATAGATATAGCCTTTGAATCCGGGTTCATGAAGGAACTGCTGCGCTTCCTGGAGGATCGATGCATGGCTTCTTGCCTGGACGATCCGTCCTTCGTGGAAGGTGAGCGCGCAGAAGTTGCAGTCTCCGAAGCACCCGCGGTTGCTGGTCAGGCTGAAGCGGATATCTCCGAAAGCAGGGATACCCCCTTGCGCGTCGTAGGCCGGGTGCCAGGCGCGCATGTAGGGAAGCGCGTAGATATCGTCCATCTCCATCTGCGTCAGAGGCAGTGAGGGCTGATTCTGTATTACGAACAGACGATTGTCATAGGTTTCGTACAGACGCTTTGCCTGGAAAGGATCGGTATTCCTGTACTGGATCGCGAAACTCTCGGCGTATTTTTTCTTATCGGACCGGATCTCTTCGAAAGAAGGAAGACGGATGGCGTCCTGTGTGTAGGAGACATCTCTGGTCTTGAAGACGGTTCCGCGGATAAATGTGATATCGGAGACATCCAGACCGCTGCTCAGGGCGTCTGCGATCTCGACGATGCTGTGCTCCCCCATGCCGTAAGAGATCAGGTCTGCGCCGGAATCCAGCAGGATCGAGCGGCGGACCTTATCGGACCAGTAGTCGTAGTGCCCCATTCTGCGCAGGCTGGCTTCTATGCCGCCGATGATGATGGGCGTCTTCTTGAATGTCCGGCGGATGAGATTGCAATAGACGATAACAGCGTAATCCGGGCGCTTTCCGATAACACCGCCAGGGCTGTACGCGTCTGTGCTGCGGCGTTTCCGGGAGACGGTATAGTGATTGACCATGGAATCCATGTTGCCGGATGAGACAAGGAAGCCCAGACGGGGCTCTCCGAATTCACAGATACTCTCCGGGTCTTTCCAGTCCGGCTGACACAGCATGCCGACGGTATAACCGCGGGAGACAAGGACACGGGAGATGATCGCACTCCCGAAACTGGGGTGGTCTACATAAGCATCGCCGCAGACGTAGACAAAGTCTACCTGCGGCAATCCCATTTCATGCATATCTTTTTTACTGACTGGCAGAAATCCGTTGTTCATGCTTCAGGCCACTCCGGCAGTTTTTCTACTCTGCCTTCTGAGGCAGAACGCAATGATACAACAGAATTATACCATATTTGCTGATCTCAGCGCACTGCAAACAGCAGAACCATCCTGGCGGTCTCGGTTAGGCTCCTGCCGGCATCCATGCTCATTTTCTGGAGATACCGGTGCGCCTCGCTCTCCGTCATGTTCCGCTGTGTGATCAGAACTTTTTTGGCCGATTGAATATCATGGTCATTACGCGGACAGCTATGTTTTTCAGCCATGGCATCTGCCTCCCTTCAGAATCTCAGATCCGTACTTCTTACCCCGGAAATGGCACTTCCAGAAGATCACACACATTCTGGATAAACCGGGATGCTACCTGCGACAGTTCTCCGCTGCGGTTCCACACCAGAATGTAGGAAGCCATGACCGTCGGAGAGATGTTTTTGATCACAACGGCAGGATCATTGGAAAAATGGTTGTCAGAGATCGGATAGATCGCGATTCCGACGCCCTTGCGGGTCAGTTCAAAGGCATTCAGCATATGAGAGATCCGGCAGGCAATGTGCAGATCGGGATTCTCATCCGGGAACCAGCGCTGGATCTCCCTGAGCCTGGATTCTCTCGACGGGATGATCAGGTCCCGTTCGCGCAGATCATCGATACTGATCGAATCGCCCGGGGCACTGGCCAGCGGGTCATCTGACGGGATCAGGGCAGCCCAGGGCTCGGTGTATACGGGAATAGAGCACAGTCCTTCAGCGTTGTGCGGTTCTGTGATGACGCCAAAGTCGCACAGACCGTTGCATACGCGGTAGATGACTTCATCTGTGCTGCCGTTCCAGACAGAACACTGTACCTGTGGGTAGGAATTGCGGAAATCTGCGATCCATTCAGCGAGCATGCGTGGTGCATGGCCTTCTACAGAGGCGATGTCGACAGAACCCTGCAGGCCTTTGGACATCTCCAGGATCTCTTCTTTGGATCTTTCCGTCAGATAGAGGATCTGGCGGGCATACTGGAGAAATGCATTGCCTTCAGCGGTCAGAGTGAGACCATGGGAAGAGCGCTCAAACAGCTTCGCACCCAGTTCGTCCTCCAGATCGCGGATCTGGCGGCTCAGAGGGGGCTGTGCGATCAGCAGTTTTGCTGCTGCACGTGTGAAGTTCAGTTCTTCCGCAACGGTGATGAAATATCTGATATGACGAAGTTCCATGTCTGCTCCTTTCTGTACAAAAAGGACGCCTGTTTCTACGGAGCCATCAAATATGAATAAATATAGTATATAAAAAAGGCAAAATACAATATTCAGTAAATAATGGCTGCCATACCCAAAAGGTATGGCAGCCGAAGAAACCCTAGAGTAATTGCCTGCTTTTTCCGGAGCGGTTTTTAGTATAATGAACTGAGAACAGACAGATTCGCAGCGTGAATGAAAGAAGGAGACAGGATCATGGCCGGAGGAAGAGGTCCCGGACCGGGAGGCCCGATGAGAGGTGCATTTCTGACAGAAGAAGAGAAGGCCAGCCAGCCGAAGGTCACACCTGCGCTGCTGAAGAGAATCTTTTCCTATCTGCTGCCTTATAAGAAGCAGCTCTTTCTGGTGCTTCTGTGTATAGCAGTTTCCTCCTTCATGAGTCTGATGCCGTCGATCCTGACCGGTAAGATCATAGATGAGGGACTGATCCGCAGAGATCTCCGTGCCCTGATCTTCTATATCGTGCTGTCGCTGGCAGTCACTTTCCTGGCGAACCTGATCGGAGTCGCTGAGAGTTATATCAATACCTGGATGGCACAGCATATCACCTATGACATGCGCAACCAGATGTATGCCCATCTGCAGAAGATGTCCCAGCGTTTCTTCACCTCCAACAACCAGGGAGATATCGTGACCCGTATGACCAGTGATATAGACGGGGTTCAGATGGTGATCACGAATACGTTCACCAGTATCCTGTCCAATGTGATCACTCTGATTATTGCTGCCATTGCCATGTTCCAGAAGAACTGGATCCTTGCGCTGGTGGGGATCGTTATCGTCCCGCTGTTCACCCTTCCGACCCGGAGCGCCGGCAGAGCAAGATGGTCTCTGACCAATGAGTCACAGGCAGCCCATGACGAGATCAACGGTATTCTCAATGAGACACTGTCCGTCAGCGGACAGCTGCTGGTGAAACTGTTCGGAAAAGAGCAGAAAGAATATGACCGGTACAAAGAGATCAATCACAGGATGATCCGTCTCAATATCCGGGAGAGTATGGCCGGCCGCTGGTTCCGGGTGGTGCTGACCACATTTACCAGTATCGGCCCTATGCTGATCTATCTGACGGGCGGTATCCTGATGATCCGCTATGGGTATGATCTTACCGTCGGAGATATCACGGTCCTGGTCGCTCTTCTGGGGAAAATGTACATGCCGGTGAACAGCCTTCTGAATATCCAGGTGGAGTGGATTCGCTCCATGTCTCTGTTCAGCAGGATCTTCAACTATTTCGATATCCCGGTGGAGATCGAGAATGCGCCTGATGCAGTGATTCCGGACACCGCAGACGGGAACGTGGAGTTTTGCCATGTGAGCTTCGCATACGAGGAGCCGAACCGTATCCTGAAAGACATCAGCTTCCGGCTGGATGCAGGGAAGAGCATCGCCATCGTCGGCCCGTCCGGTTCGGGTAAGAGCACTATTATCAATCTGATCCCCCGACTCTATGATGTCAGTGAAGGATCCGTCACCTTCGACGGAATCGATGTCCGGAAACTGGACCTTTCCTTCCTGCGAAGCCAGGTGGGGGTGGTGTCACAGGAGACCTATCTGTTCAATGGCTCCATCCGTGAGAATCTGCTTTATGCCAAACCGGATGCGACGGAGGAGGAGATGGTGGAGGCACTGAAGAAGGCCAACATCTATGAATTTGTACAGAAACAGGAGAAAGGAATCGATACACAGGTAGGGAATCGCGGCCTGAAACTGTCCGGAGGGGAGAAGCAGAGGATCTCGATCGCGAGGATCCTGCTGAAGGATCCGACAATCTTTATATTCGATGAAGCAACTTCCGCCCTGGATTCGATCTCCGAGCAGAAGATCCAGGACGCGATCGATCCCATCATCCGAAGCCGTACCAGTATCCTGATCGCGCACCGTCTCTCGACGATCCTGGCGGCTGACGAGATCCTTGTCGTCAGGGACGGCAGGATCGTCGAGCGCGGCCAGCACAAAGATCTGGTTCAGGCAGGAGGTGTCTATCAGGAACTGTATGAAACACAGTTCTCCAGGGCAATCGTCCCGCAGGAAGAAGGTGTGTCTGAACTGGAACAGTATATCTGGGGGACTCAGCCGGCGGATGAACCTTGAATGGGAAATTTTCTCAGATAGAAAGGGTTATTTGCCGCTGTTTCGTGCTACTATGTGAGCGAGAGACAAGGGAACAGTTCCAGGAAGCGGCATACGGCCGGGAGGCCTGTAATTATGAAGAACCAGGCACCATCCGGAGCTGTGAGGGCTCCGGTCAGAAAACTATACATATCGGATCTTCATTTCTTTCATGAGAATCTGAACCACCGCATGGACAGGCGGGGGTTCGCGGATCGTGAGGAAATGAACAACCATATGATCAATCAGTGGAATGCGAAAGTGTCAAGCCGGGATGAGGTCTATATCCTGGGGGATTTCTCTGTGTCGAAGGGAAAGACGACAAACACCATTCTTGCACTTCTCAACGGCAGAAAATATCTGATCGAAGGAAACCATGACGAGTTTCTGAAGGATCGTCAGTTCGACCGCTCCGCATTTGAATGGATCCGACCATACGCGGAGATCAGCGACAACCGGCGAAGAGTCATTCTGTGTCATTACCCCGTCTTCTGTTACAACGGTCAGTACCGAAAGCGCAAAGAAGCCCCGTTTGTGTACATGCTCTACGGACATGTGCATAACACCCATGATGAATATCTGGTGGACAGCTTCATCAAGCAGACACGCTCGACCGAAGTGACGCTGGCACACGCTGCAGGACCTGCGCCGATCCCGTGCCAGATGATCAACTGTTTCTGCATGTTCTCGGACTATACCCCCCTGACACTGGATGAGTGGATCGAAAACGACAGGATCAGGCGGGAGACATTAACAGATAACAACACCTCTCCGGCAGCCCGGGATCAGGAATGAAACCGGGCTCCCTTTTTATTCCATCTAACAATAAAATAAGTCACTTCTGCCACGCAGCAGGTCATCCATCCCACCGGGTAGCCGAACCCGATCACATAGGGGTTGTAGGCAATGCGTGACCCGATAAAGAGGTAGATCTGACGGATCACCACGAAGCAGGCAAGCAT
>OMSN01000235.1 GCA_900313765.1 uncultured Eubacteriales bacterium | reverse complement strand
GGATCCGCGTCGACCATGTAGGCCTGCCCGCAGAATTTACAAAATCCGTGCTCCATCTCTGCTCCTTTCTCAGTCTTCGCTCCACTTTGATGCTGCCAGTCCCGCCATCTTGATTCTCAGATGCTCCAGGCGCTCAATCGTCTGCGCCATCCCAGAGAAGTTATCGCAGTCGAGCATCACTCTGAGGCTGTTCATCTCCGCTGTGAACCTGTCTTTCAGGTCTCTCATGGGATCCGGTTCCTCAGGAGCCGGAAGAATCTCGTCGATCTCTACCTGTTCAGGTTCTTCCGTGGACTCCGGAGCCGGTTCTTCTGCGATCGCAGAATCCGTTTTTACATTGTTATCTTCAATGGTCGGCGGCTCTTTTTGCGCCGGCGCAATTTGTTCCTCTGCCTGCTGCCCGGGCTCTTTCTGTACTTCCTGCACCGGTTCGGGCATTTTCGGCTCCACTTTGGGCATTTCCTGCACTTGTTCGGGCATTTCCTGTGCCATTTTGGGCACTTCGGGCTCTGTTTCGGGCTCTTCTGCCTCTCCCATGCCCCTGATCAGCGGTATCGCATGTTCGAAGAACTCTTCCCACTCCATCCTCTCCGGAGCATTCGGGAACTCTTTCACCATGATCTTGTCCGCGAACATGGATACCATCGTCCTCTTATGGCGGAATGTCTTTGTCCCCGTCGGGTTCACTTCCTCGATCAGCTGGGCGATGTTTCTGTCCTCAAATGCTCTTGTGTGTGCGAGCCTTTCGAGGCCGTTCTGCTTTACGAACTCCAGGATCCACTGCGGAGCATCGCTTTCCTGTTCGGCCGGCTCTTCCTGCGGCGCCTGTCTCTCGAATGCCTTGATCTCTCTGATGTCTGCCCTCTTCATCTCCGGGGAGACCATCTGCAGATCTTCCTCCGGGAGCGTGAGCATTTCCTGGAGCTTTGCCTGCCCGTATTTTGCATATTCAATCCTGAGCTGCTTCGAGTAGCCATCTACCGAGTATTTCTTGTTAATGGCCATAAAGCGGGAGACCGACGATGCTGAGAGACCGTATTCCTGTTCTGCCCATTCTGTTAGTGAGTCGCATCCGTCCTGTTTGTATCCCTGCGTCTCTTCGATCTTCCGGAGCAGGTACCCGATACGGACGAAGCCCGCTGCCGCGCCTCGCAGTTCCTCTTCCAGTTCTTTCTTTATGCCCAGCCAATCGTCTAGCGTCATCTGTATGTAATCCATTTATCCTCCTTACATCGCTTCCATGAGGTCCGCTTCCAGGACGTCCGCGAGGAGCTGTCCTCTGAGCAGACCGTTTCGGATCGGCTCCTTCCTCGCGCGGAGCTGGCCATATTCTTCGAGCCTTGCTTCCTTCGAGGCCTGTGCCAGTGCCTTGTCTTCCCTGTTCATCTTCCGGAGCACGTTTTTCTGCCACTCCCGGAGGAAAGGCGTGAAGGCCTTGATATCTGAATCCCTCTGTGTGTTTCCTACGGTCCTCTTCTGTCTGATCGTCCCGCCGGGCTCGATCTCCAGTGTGTACCATGGCCTGTTCTGGATCCGCTCGAAGTATACGTCTGTCCTGTCGATGCAGTGGCCGAGTGTTGCGCCTTCGACAATGATGTCTTCAATGCTCTCCGGGACGATGATCTGATACTCATCGTCTGTGAAGTTATACTTATCCGCGATCATCTGCAGATTCAGTTCTGCTTCCGGGAACTTCTCACGGACCTCCGCAGCGCGTTTTCCCGCGTCTTCCCTCTTGAGCAGCGCCAGGCACTCATCATGCGCGAGCTGTATGTCCTTCGGCTTATAGACCATCTCATTGTCCATCTGCTTATTGAGCCTTCTGCACATGCTTATGTAGTCGTTCCAGGTGTTCATGATCGTTGATACTGCGTATCCCGTCTTCCCCTGCTGCTTCCTGAGATAATTAGCCAGCTTATTTGGGGATCCGAGAAGTTTCATCAGGTCTCTGATATACGTGTTCTCCGGGCTTACCCCCTGCTCGGTGAAATACTCTATGGACTCCTGGGAGATCCGCTTCCCTGTCTCCTTTTCCGTCTTCAGCCATGCGAGCGTCGCAAGGCCTCCGTTTGTCTGCTTCATCCTGTTCACGCCAGCCCCGTCGATGCCCAAGCACTCCTGCAGGCTTGTGCCGTATTCGATCCCATAGGCGCCACCCCAGATTGAGCCATCCGTGATATCCTTTACCAGTCTGTAGAGCCCCGCCTTTATGAGATACTCAATCCACGTCCTTTTCGGGTAGTTGACTACAAAGAAATCCACATTGAGTTTCACATTGTTGTTTGCAATGATATCCAGGCCGCTGTGCTCCATGCCCGCTGTCGGAAGCACTTCCTTAAGGTTCCCCGGATACAGGTACGAGCTTCTCCATCTCCTGTTGCTCGGATTTCTGTCGTAAAAAGACTGTGATTCCGGAGTGCCTTTCGTGTATTCTCCGTAATAGCACTTGCCCCAGTTCTCGCCAGCTGATACGACAGCCCGGACATCCTCGAAAATCTCCAGTTCTTTTCCGCCTTTCCCCTGCCGGCACTCTACCGTCATCTGTCTGACCACATATCCGTCCCTGTCCGAGAGCAATCCGCACAAAAGGTCCGTTTTTCTCCTTGGCAGCTTCATGTTCTGCATGAGCACGATGTGTTCTCTCTGCGGCTTGTACTGCCGGTTCAGACTCCTTACCTTCACCGGCCTTTTGCATTTTGGGCAGGTCGTATCCTGCCCCATCTTCACGCTCATCTTCCTGGCGCCCTCTGCTCCGCATGCCGTGCAGTGATACTTTGTCTTTTTCCCCTCTTTCTTCGTGTACAGGTAGTCTGTTCCGAATACATCCTCCCGGAGCCACTTCTCGAAGCCCTCCGGGATCTGCGGTACCCTGTCCATGATCTCTGCGATCTTTGTATGTCGGTTCACGATATACTGCTCCCTCTTCATTGACCTGCATTCAATCTCCCATGCAGTCAGCCTGCGTTCTGCACTTGGCATCCAGTAGAACACGTCGACCTTATTGAAATATTCCTCTACGACCGCTGCCGTTTCGTCGAATGCAGGTGTCGACGTGACGCTGTACGCTCTTCCATAGCAGTCATAATAGTAATCTCCACGGCTCAGCTCATAATCGATCGCGCTGGAGAATCCCATCTGGTTCCATTTGGCTGCGTTTCCGTAGACAATCCATCTTGATCTCCCATAATTGGCAAAATATCTAATGATGACGTCGCCGTCGTCCACCACGTCTATGTGAAGGACCTTTTCATTGTCGATCTCAAGGACTTCCGCCCTGGCTCCCATGCCTCTCACATTAGGGATGAGGATCGGGAGCTCTAACAGTTGCTGCTTCCTCAGCATTCTCTTCCCTCCACGTCATACCACATGTATGGTTTTGTGTTTATTCCGTCCACGTAGAACAGGCCCGCTGCCTCGATCTCGTTCCTGTTCCCCGGGTTCTCTTTGATCAGGCCGATATACTGTCCTATCTTTGTCGCCATCGCTCTCGGTTTAAAGTTCCTCACAATCACGAACTTATCCGTGTCTGTCATCTCTGTATTGACAGTCTTCACTCTCTGATTCATTTCCAGCGCCGGGTGCTCGTAAATGTACGAAATCGCGTGCGCCAAGAACTCCTGCAGATTGAGGCGCCTGTACAGTCTGATCTTTGTCGCCGAGATCTTCGTGTCGGTACCATCCTCATCGATATCTCCGTCAATCTCTACGATCCAAAACTGGTGATCATCCCATGAGCCGTAGTAATTCATGCAGTCAAGAGGATTGCTCGCACAGTGGAAGCCATTCTTCACACAGTTTGCCTCTTTCTCTTCGTACCAAATTCCCGGCTCGTACTGGAATGTGCCCCTGCCCATCGTGCACGTCAGGTCCGCATTGAATGCTTTATATGCCAGTCTCATCACTTACCTCCCATGTAGTATTCCCGGATGATCTGCCTTGTCCTCGCGGATCCGGGAGCACCTGTTTTCGTATAGCGGATCCACCGCTGTTCGATCCCCGCTGCCTTCAGTTCTTTCTCATGCTCCTTGCCAGCTTTTTCCATTGCCTTGATGATGTTCTCTGACAATGGCTGCGCGTGGATCAGCGACCATATAGCGATCTCTGCGATACATCCTTCGAGGCTCTTTCCCCTCCTGCGGACCTGTCTGCAGAAGAGGTCGTCTTCCATGCACTGGGCCTTGATGTAGTCGGCCCAGTCTACGAGGATCTCGATCGGCTGCAGTTCGTCAATCTCCATGTCGATCTTGCCTACCGCTGCCACCTGGTCGTCGCAGAGCTGTTCGATCTCTCCCTCGACATACATTTCCGTGAAGTCGTCTGGGATCCCGTTCTCGCAAGCCAGATTCCTTAGCCCGTCGAGGTCTCCGGAGTTGAACAGTTCCTCCGCTTTCCTGTTGATCTCTGCTGACGAGTCAAACTCGCCATATTTTTCGTATAATGCCATAGCCTTTCCTTTCTGATCGATTCCCATGCACTGCCCGGCGATTCAATGCCGCTGCCATCCTATGCAATTCAGTTCCATTGC
>OMSN01000283.1 GCA_900313765.1 uncultured Eubacteriales bacterium | reverse complement strand
CAATGTTCCCGCTTATAGGCTGTTCACTATTACGGTCTGGGCAAAAAAAACCGCCGGCAGGAATTCCTGCCGGCGGTCCGGGTTCAGAGTCATTTGATTATACAGAGGACTGGCTCTGTGCTCATGTGTAGATTACATGAGTCCGATCACATGGAAAACGATACCTACGACAAAGAGTCCGAGGATGATGACGATCGGAGAAACTTTCTTCTTCAGCAGATACATGCAGAGGAAGGTAAGCAGCAGAGCTGCAAGTCCGGGAACCAGAGAGTTCAGGTTGTCCTGAAGAGTGGTTACCTTGGTGGGATCCATGGACATGCCTGAAGACCACTGTGCGATAGCCTGCTTGATGCCTTCACCGCCCTGAGGGAGTTTGTCCCACTCGATGTAAGCGCCTTCGGAAAGAGCGACTTCGGAGACCTTGATCGGGAAGTTTACGGAAACCCAGCGCTGAACCAGGGAGCCCAGGACGAACATACCCAGAATGGAAGCGCCCTGTGTGACTTTCTGCAGAAGACCGCCGGAAAGGTCCTTGGTGATCGCGGTACCTGCCTGGTAGCCGAATTCCTGAGTGTACCACAGGAATGCGTAACGGATCACGTTCCAGAGGACGAAGAAAAGGATGGGTCCGAGGATGTTTCCGCTCATTGCGAAGGAAGCAGCCAGCGCGCCGAGGATGGGGCGTACTGTGAACCAGAAGATAGGATCGCCGACACCGGCAAGAGGTCCCATCATACCGACCTTGACACCCTGAATGGCGGCGTCATCGACCGGAGCGCCGTTTGCGCGGTCCTCTTCCAGGGCCAGAGTGACGCCCAGGATAGGAGCAGCGACATAAGGCTGGGTATTGAAGAATTCCAGATGGCGCTTGAGAGCGGCCGCCTGCTCTTCTTTTGTGGTATAGAGTCTTTTGATCGCGGGGATCATAGCGTAGCAGTAACCGCCGTTCTGCATACGCTCATAGTTCCAGGAACCCTGCAGGAAAGTGGAACGGAAGCAGACAGATATTCTGTCCTGTTTTGTCAAAGCGACTTTCTTTTCATTTTCAGCCATTGCGCACTTCCTCCTTCTCAATAATCATTCAGGATATCGCCCAGAGGATCGCCGCTTCCGCCTGCAGCTGCGCCTGCGCCGGCACCGCTTCCGCCTTTTTCAGACAGATTCAGGTAGATGAATGCGATCGCGACTGCGACAATACCAAGACCGATGAGGGTCAGATCAGAGATGGCTGCCAGAGCGAAGCCGATGAAGAAGAAAGGCCACACTTCAGCTGTTGCCATCATGTTGATGACCAGTGCATAACCGACTGCCACGACCATGCCGCCGCCGATGGACATACCTTCGGTCAGCCATGCAGGCATGCTGTTCAGAAGATTTGCAACAACCTCTGCGGGAACGACGCAAAGAGCTGCGGCAGGGATGGCAATACGAAGACCCTGCATGACGATTGCTGCCCACTGCAGGAACTCGATTTTGCCGAAGTCAGCATTCTCAGCAGCCTTGTCCATGCCATGGACGATCGGAACTGCCAGAGTACGAGCGATCATGGTGAGGAACAGACCTGCAACTGCCAGCGGGATAGCAACCGCAATAGCGGTGGAAGCGCCGTCAGCGCCCTGTCCGGACTTCATCAGAATGATAGCGGAAGCAACAGATGCAAGAGCTGCATCGGGAGCAACTGCTGCGCCGATGTTTGCCCAGCCCATTGCGATCATCTGAAGGGAGCCGCCGAGGATGATGCCTGCCACAGGCTGTCCGCAGACGATGCCGATCAGTGTGCAGGCCACGAGAGGCTGATGGAACTGAAATTCATCCAGAATACCTTCCATGCCTGCAAAAAAAGCTACGATAATGACCAACACTATGGATATAGCGTTCATATATTACCTCCAAATACAGTTCATGTTCGTGTCACATCGCTATGATTATGCGTTTGCAAGCTCAGCGCGTGCCTTCTCTACGATTGCGTCCATGTCCTCTCTGTTATCAGCAGGGACCTTGCGGACATCAAACTTGATGCCGAGTTTCTTGAGTTCATCAAAGGTTTCGACATCTTCCTTACCGAGAGAAAGGACCTTATTGACTGCCACTTTGCCAAGTGAATGTGCCATGGAACCGACGTTGATCTCCTTGATGTCGACGCCGCCCTTGATCGCGCGGAGTGCATCCTGCGGTGTCTCGAACAGAAGCAGTGCTTTGGTTGCTCCGAATCTGGGATCCTTAGCGACCTGAATGATCTTGTCGATCGGAACAACGTTTGCCTTGACTCCGGGCGGGGCCGCCTGCTCGATCAGAGTCTTACGCAGATCATCGTGGGCAACTCCGTCAGAGCAGACAATGATGCGGGTCGGCTGAGTGGCCTTGGACCACGCCGTTGCAACCTGGCCGTGAAGAAGACGGGAATCGATGCGGGCAAGAACGTATTTGATATGGCCGTCTCCAAGGACTGT
>OMSN01000072.1 GCA_900313765.1 uncultured Eubacteriales bacterium | reverse complement strand
TCGATGCGACTGGATTTGAACCAGCGGCCTCTGCGTCCCGAACGCAGCGCTCTACCAAACTGAGCCACGCATCGTTATTCTGTTCGCCTGTCTTTAACAAGCCTCATTATAGTAACACTGTGCTCTCTGAATTGCAAGTACTTTTTCTCTCTTTCCTGAAGAAATTTGCACAGTCTGGATAAATGCCTGTATAATATCGTTATTGTAACCTCAGAAGATGTTTGTGTGTTTCTTAAGAGCGGGTGCTGTACATGAGCCGTTTTTTTCGAAAATGTATGTTAGGTGCGGGTGTTCTCGCGGTGCTCTCTGTGACTGGACGGTCGGGGATGGGCCTGTGCCTTGATGATCTCCATTGTCTTGCATATGCAGATGAGTTTGAGGTGGTTCCGGATGAGGGGAATATGGCAGAGCAGGATGCTTTCGTTGCCCCGGATCAGGATGAGCCTTTCGAAAGCAGTGATGAGGACGTGCTTGGGATCGAGGGCTTGATCGAAGTTGTTGAGGAGCATTCGGATGCTTCCGGCGACTCTGATCAGGAAAGCAGATCAGGGAAGGATAAAAAGGCTAAGAAGCTGATCGCTGGTTTCCGGGATACGGGGTGTATCTCAAGCATTCATTTTGAGATGGGGGAGAAGCCGTCGCTGGAACAGCTTACCGGGCAGTTTCCGACACAGCTGGATGTTTATTTCCAGGAGGAGAAGAAACCGGTAACTGTCAGCGTGACATGGAATTGCTACAGTGATGACTATAGTTCAACAGACCTGAATTATTATTTCTTCACCCCAGTGGCTGATTCAGGCAAATATGAGATGCAGGAATTGAATCTGCAGACGGAGATGCCATATATCGAGGTGATACGGGATGCCGTTTCGTATGAGATGATCGAATCTGCGCCGCCGAAGGTGAATGAGGCACAGGTACTGCAGTATTGTATGCAGACGCTGCGGTTTAACAGGGCTGCCGCTTGTGGTGTGCTGGCGAATATTTACTGTGAGTCAGGATTCCGGACGAACGCAATCGGTGACGGCGGTACTTCCGTGGGAATCTGCCAGTGGCACAATGGCAGATGGACGAGGCTCAGAGGGTATGCCCCTGATGACTGGCAGACTCTTGAGGGACAGCTCCATTTTATGAGGAAAGAACTCTTCACGGGATACAAGGATACGCTGAAGTATCTGCACAGTGTTCCCGATAACGCGCAGGGAGCTTACGATGCGGCATATTACTGGTGCATGCACTATGAGATGCCTGACAAGACGATGTCCCGTAGCATCACCAGGGGTTACCTTGCACAGAACATTTACTGGGAACGTTATAAGGATGTTGATCCTGACTTGGATGAGAGGTGATATCTCTTGAGACTGTTATACGCAGAAGATGAACCGGCAATGGCGGAGGCTGTTGCGGATATTCTTACCTATCATAAATACATGGTCGATACGGTCGATAACGGCCAGGATGCACTGGAGTATGCATTGAATGAAGACTATGACGGGATCATTCTGGATGTCATGATGCCCAGAATGGATGGCCTGACCGTATTGACGAAGCTGAGAAGTGCCGGAAAGCGTACCCCGGTTCTTCTTCTGACAGCCAGGGCGGAGGTGACAGACCGCATCCAGGGACTGGACATGGGAGCGGATGATTATCTGCCTAAGCCATTTGTCATGGAAGAACTCCTGGCCAGGATCAGGGCGATGCTTCGCAGAAGGGACAGCTTCATGCCTGCTGTACTGGAAGCGGGAGATCTGCGTCTGGATCCTTCGGATGTGACCCTGCACTGCGGATCTAAATCCATTGCTCTTCAAAACCGTGAGTTCCAGCTGATGGAGGCTCTGATGAAGAATCCGGGAACTTATCAAAGCGCGGATTATCTGATCATCAATGCGTGGGGGTACGACGTGGAAACAGATGCGAATTCGGTACGTGTCTATCTGAGTGGTCTGCGCAGGCATCTGGAGGAACTCGGGTCTAAAGTTGAGATAAGATCACGTCGAAACATCGGTTACACACTTGCCTGGGAAGAATGATATGATCACAGAGCTTCGTCACAGATTTATAAAGACTACGATGCTGGTCGTAACGATCCTGCTGGTGGCGTTTCTTGCAGTTCTGAATTGCGTGAATTTTGCCCTGTCAGGAAGGGACAGCCGAATAACACTGAACCGTGTTATGGAGCGGGAGATGAATCAGGTCCGCTCTGAGGGAAGAACTGCCGGAGCTTTAGCGCCTCAGGTTCCGGAAGGGGAGGGGGCTCCAAGAACTCCTTATGAGGAAGGCGGCAGCCTCGGCATCTATTTTACTGCCCGGGTAAATGAAAATGGAGCAATCATTCACAGTGATCTGTCACATGCAGGCGATCTTACCTGGGACGATATGGTTGAATTGCTTCAGAAGGCAGATGACAGTTTCGGAATTGAGGTGAGCGGGGAGACAGAGCAGGAAGAGCCACCTGCAAAACCGGAGGAAGGAACCAGAGTTCCGGAGGAAGGAATAAAAGATCCGGATGGCAGTCTGCTGTGGGATGCAAAGAGAAGTGAGGCGGGCAGAACCGGCAGCTATATGTATCAGGCAGCTCAATATGAAGATGGTTCTGTGACGTATGCTTTTCTGGATATAAGCCGGGAAACATCTGCAATGGTACGGATCCTGGTGGTAACTATTGCTGTGGGTGCCGGGACCTGGTTTCTGGTACTCTTACTGGTGGTATATCTCTCCCGGCGTGCGATTGCTCCAATTGCTGAAAATATCAAAAGGCAGCGTCAGTTTATCACGGATGCCGGACATGAATTAAAGACTCCGCTTGCGGTGATCCTGTCGAATGTCGATGTGCAGGAACTGCATGGCGGAAAGAGCAAATGGCTGGATAACATCCGCTCACAGACGCTGAGACTGTCGGATCTCACAAAGCAGATGCTGGTTCTTTCGAAAATGGATGAATCAGGCAGCAGTTCATTTGCATCGACGACATTCGATGCATCTGCAGTGATGGAGGATACAGTGAGGATCTTCAGGGAGAGTGCTTCTCTGAGGGGGATGCAGATCAATACAGAGATTGATCCGGGCATTCAGATAACGTTCTCCAGGGAACAGTATCAGCAGATGCTGGAACTGCTGATGGACAACGCGGTGAAATACGGAAAGGAAGATGGAGAGATCTCCGTTTCCATGCATGCGAACCGTAAGACTGTGCGCATGACATTCCGCAACAAGTGTGAAGAACTGCCGGATATTGAACCGAACAGACTCTTTGACCGGTTCTACCGGGCGGATACTTCCCGCAGCAGACAGACAGGCGGCTCGGGAATCGGACTTGCGGTGGTCAGAGCAATCGCAGAGAACAGCGGCGGAAAAGCGAATGTTTATTTCAGACCGGATAACGTGATCGAATTCGTAATTGAGATCCCGAGGAACTGAATAAGGATCTGGAAATTTAATGTCTGTCTAATATCCGTCCAACGTTTGACTAATTAACCTCCCTTATAGTGTCACCATCAGCAGACAGCAATGCTGTTGCTGAAGCAAATGACCTATAAGAGGAGGTAAATTATTATGAAGAAAAGAAACATGATGCTTGCAGGTATCCTATCAGCGTCCATGCTGATGTCGATGAGTGGTGCGGCGGCTGTATATGCAGAAGAAGAGACGTCTGCCACGACAATCAAGACCGAACAGCCTCAGGAAGTCGACCCAGCTGCAGAGGACGCAGCAGAGGAGAAAGACAGCAGCACAGAGGCAGCGGAGGAGAAAGACAGCAACTCAGAGGCAGCGGAGGAGAAAGACAGCAGCACAGAGACAGCGGAGGAGAAAGACAGCAGCACAGAAGCAGCGGAGAAGAAAGACAGCAACACAGATGAGACGGACCAGAAACAGGAGAATTGCCCTCCTGAATTTCGTAAGGGAAATCGAATGATGCCTCCACAGAACAACAACGGATGGATGCCACGGGGCAACAAGGGCAGGATGCCGCAGTTCCAGCAGCCGCAGGACAACAATGGACAGATGCCGCAGGATAACAACGATCAGCTGCCGCAGAACAGTGACGGCCAGCAGCCGCAGTTCCAGCCACCGCAGGACAACAACGGCCAGCTGCCGCAGAACAGCAACGGCCAGCAGCCGCAGAACAACAACGGCCAGATGCCGCAGAACAGTGATGGCCAGCAGCCGCAGGACAGCAATGGCCAGCTTCCGCAGGGCCTGATGCCTTCAGGTGGAATGAATAGTGCACCTCAGTCTCTGGTGAATAACCAGGCCTGATTCACAGGACTACGGCTCGCTGCTTCACAATTATTCCACAATTCCTCCATATTTCGGTTATAATCCGCTTATATGATATCAGCATAGTACAGGCACAGGCGCAGTGCCTGGCAGAATAAAGACCGGCGATGCTATGAAAAAACAGAGCAGATGCCGATGTGGATATGGTTTTAAGGAGGAATAATTATATGAGAAAAGCAATTCTGGCAGGTATTCTTGCTGCAGTTACGATCGGAACAGCATGCGGAGGTATAGCTTCATTTTCTGCATCGCAGGATGACGCACAGCTCCAGATATCAGATGAACAGAAGGAGGCTTCCGAAGATACAGCAGCGGAAACGGCTGATGAGGATGCTCAGTCTGATGCTCAGGAGACCGAACTTCCGCTTGGAAAGGTCCTGAAAGCGGATCTGGCCGATATGACGGATGCTGCCGCTATGAATTCCGGTGTTGCAGAGGTCGCTGCAAATGTTATGCCCGCTATGGTTTCTATCACGAATACTTCCGTTCAGGAAGTGATGGACTGGTTCCGCGGCGGCAATTTCCAGTATGAGAGCAAATCTCTTGGAACCGGCGTGATCATGGGCGAAAATGATGATGAACTGCTGATTGTTACGAATCA
The DNA here is from genome assembly GCA_900313765.1 of uncultured Eubacteriales bacterium. Classification (GTDB taxonomy): domain Bacteria; phylum Bacillota; class Clostridia; order Lachnospirales; family Lachnospiraceae; genus Porcincola. The sequence goes on along the minus strand of OMSN01000072.1, from coordinate 12,935 downwards.
TCACGTAGTGGCAGATTCTTCTGAACTGACGGTTTCCTTTATTGATGAGGAATCAGTGGAAGCGGTTGTCAAGGGAACAGATGCCGGAAATGATCTCGCTGTTGTTGCAGTGAAACTGGAGGATATCCCGGCAGAGACAATGAGCCAGATCCGTATTGCGAATGTGGCGGATTCTGAGGATGTGAGAGTCGGTGAGCAGGTTGTTGCGATCGGTAATGCACTGGGATATGGACAGTCTGTCACGACCGGTATCGTATCGGCTCTGGACCGCACCATCACCGTTGCGGATGAGAGTGGATACAATGATTACACAGAGCTGATCCAGACGGATGCCGCGATCAATCAGGGTAATTCCGGCGGCGCACTCCTGAACATGAAGGGAGAAGTGATCGGTATCAACTCCGTCAAGGCGGGAGCGAGCGGTGTTGAAGGAATGGGCTATGCGATCTCCACAGCGAAGGCGATCCCGATCATCCGCAATCTGATGAATAAAGAAACCCGTGAACTTGTCGATGATGAGGACAGATCGTATCTGGGAATTGTCGGACAGGATGTTACCAGCAATGTGGCTCAGGTCTATGGTATTCCGGAAGGAATCTATGTGACAGATGTCAGTGAAAACGGACCGGCAGCAGAGGCGGGTATCACTCAGGGAATGATCATTACCGGCTTTGATGGCAATACAGTGGAAGGTATGGATGATCTTCAGGATCTGCTTCCCTACTATGCCGGCGGCGAGACAGTATCCATTACAATGGCTGTTCAGAGTGAAGAGGGCGGCTATCAGGAGAAGGAATTCACCATTACGCTGGGACTTCGTTCTGACTATGTTCAGGATACACAGTAATACTTACGTTTGACAAAGTACTCTGAAATCAGTATAGTAATCTATGCCGTGCAGCCGGGGAGATAGCGGTGCCCTGTACCTGCAATCCGCTACAGCAGGGGTGATGCCGAACCGAGGCAGTTTCTCTGTGGGGCAGCCCTTCATAAGTGGTGTTGACGTCTGGGTCTTGCGCAACAGATCTCTGTGAACCGTGTCAGGTCGGGAACGGAGCAGCACTAAGCAGAATCTTCTGTGTGCCGCAAGGTCGCCTGGGTAGAGCTGGCTGTGAAGAAAGCGCCTGTGGGGTGCTGTCGAAGGGAGGCGCACGGTTAGAATATTACGGGCAGTCCGACGGACTGCCCTTTATTTATCCAACTGTGTCGTGGGGCATCTGGCCGGGAACAAGACAGGAAAAAGTGATCTTGTCAGACAAGCCGACAAGAGGGAAGAAACATGGAAACTGTAAAGAGTGATGAAAGACTGGATCAGAAGTTCATGAAAGCAGCCATTGCACAAGCACGCAAGGCGGAGGCTCTGGACGAGGTCCCGATCGGCTGTGTGATCGTATATGAGGGAAAGATCATCGCCCGTGGTTATAACAGGCGTAACACAGATCTGAACACGATCTCCCACGCAGAGATGAATGCGATCCGCAAGGCTTCAAAGAAGCTGGGAGACTGGCGCCTGGAAGGCTGTACCATCTACATCACACTGGAGCCATGCCAGATGTGTTCCGGAGCGATCGTTCAGTCAAGGATCGACCGCTGTGTCATCGGAGCCATGAATCCGAAAGCAGGATGTGCAGGGTCTGTGATGAATCTGCTGCAGGTGGCGCAGTTTAATCATCAGGTTGAGATTACCAGGGGAGTGCTGGAGAAAGAGTGCAGCAGTATGCTGAGTTCATTTTTTCGAAGACTGCGGGAAAATAAGCGGAGCGCTGCTTCGATTGAACTGTAGTCTGAGCAGACTCGATTTTTCTCTTGAATTCGTGGAATAGTATGATACAATATCGTAGTATTTCCGCAGATGCAGTGCGTTGCGGACAATAACTGAATATGGAGAGATATCGAAGTGGTCATAACGAGCCGCACTCGAAATGCGGTCGTCCTTTTTGGGCGCGTGGGTTCGAATCCCACTCTCTCCGCTCATACAGCCCTGCAACCGTTAGAGTTGCAGGGCTTATTTGTTTTACAATGATCTCATCCATATTAGGATATTAGGAATTGCCGTGGTTGCACTGCCTGCCGGTTTTTGTCAGCACACACGCTTCGGGCTGCATCCGCCTTTTGCTTCGATCGCGATGCTGGCGATGCTGTGTTCGACCATGTCACTGACAGCGTTCTCTGTATAGAAAGCCATGTGCGGAAGCATCAGAACGTTTGGCAGATCTTTCAGGATCGACATCTCCCGGTGACCGATCACATTGTATTTATAGTCTCCGTAGAAGATCCCCAGTTCATTTTCAATGACATCCAGTGCGGCGGCTCCGACTTTGCCGCTCTCCAGTGCATCCAGCAGGGCGGGAGTATCGATCACGCTTCCGCGGGCTGTGTTCACCAGTACGACGCCGTCTTTCATGAGGGCCAGCGTATCCCGGTTGACGATATGGAAGGTTTCTTCCAGGGCAGGGACGTGGAATGTGATCACATCGCTCTGTCTGAAGAGCGTGTCGCGATCTACATATTCGGCGTACGGCAGCACATTTTTATTCTCATAGGGGTCACAGGCGAGAATCCTGCAGCCAAACCCACTCAGGTTGCGGATGACATGTTCGCCGATCCGCCCGGTTCCGACCACTCCGACGGTAAGATCTCCGATCTGTCTTCCCAGACTTCCCGGAAGAGAATAGTCCATGGCATCTGCCCGGCGCATGATCATCTTCATTTTGCGAAGAGCCATCAGGATCAGCATGACGGTGTAGTCCGCGACACTTCCGGTAGAGTAGGAAACATTGCTGACGGTGATACCGTATTTCTTCGCAGCTTCCAGATCGACGTGATCGTATCCGATGGTGCGGGTGGAAATGTGCTTTACCCCGACTTCCTTCCAGATCCGTATGATCTCTTCCGTGATGGCTGTCGTGATTACGGTTACGCCCTGACAACCGGCTGCAAGACGGGCATTCTCAGGACTGGGTGCTTCGCGGATGATGACATACTCTGCATTGTATGTGTCTGCGAACTTTGTAAAAAACTGTGCTTCGTCGAAGTCGCGGTAATTGTATACAGCGATTCGAAGCTTCTGGTCGTCCATGCTCAAGTCTCCCTGAATCATTCATTTATCTTATGCTGAGGTAACATCAGCGATTATAGCATATCTGAGTGGATACTGCCCTCCTGATTCGTATGATTCTTATAGAGGATCTACTCAAATATATGGCTGGGCGCTACAGCAGCAGTGGTGGCCGGTGTGTTTTTTATGCAGGGACATCAGTCTGACAAACTGCTGGCGAAACGACGCTCGCAGATGACTGCGTTGTATGGTGAGAATCAGAGAATAGAAGGGGAGTATGACAGAGCTCTTGCTGTCACCTGTCATAACGGAACCTTTGTGGGCAGGCAGAAGAACGGGGTTCGCTCTTACAAGGGAATCCCCTATGCGGTGCCGCCGGTGGGACAACTGAGATGGAAAGCCCCGGTTCCTGCCAAGAAAGATGACAAAGTATATCAGGCTTATTATTTTGGCAAGTCTCCGATCCAGACTGAGGCGGAAACGGAACTGTCTTCTCTCTATCCCCAGGGAGAGGACTGCCTTACGCTGAACATCTGGTCGGATAAGAGCAGTGTGCCGGGCGGCAAGACGGTCATGGTGTTCTTCCCCGGAGGAGGATTCGGATGGGGCGGAACGGCTGATCCGATCTATGACGGGCACAACTTTGCGGCAGCTCAGAAGGATGTGATCCTTGTGACGGTCAATTACCGCATCGGTCTGATGGGCTTCATGGACTTCTCTGAAGTCAGGGGCGGAGAGAATTATGCGCAGAGCGGCAATCTGGGTCTGCTGGATCAGGTCTGCGCGCTCAAATGGATCCGTCAGAATATCAGCAGATTCGGCGGTGATCCGAACAATGTCACGATCTTCGGGGAGTCTGCGGGCGGGAGCAGTGTTTCGCTTCTTCCGTTTATTAAGGATGCGAAGGGACTGTTCAAGAGAGCAATCGCACAGAGTGGATCACATGCATTTACCTACAGCAGGAAAGAGTGCCAGACCCTTACCAGGAAACTCCTGGAAGAAACCGGTGCAAAGAACATGGCAGGTCTTCGTGCGCTCAGTGAAGCGGATCTGAAGAAAGTCAATGAGCAGCTGAATGATTACAACAACTTCCCGGAGAGGGACGGTGTGGTTCTGCCTGTGAATCTGTACCGCGCATATTCGCAGGGCAAGGCAGCCGACATCGACATGATGATCGGGACCAATGCGGATGAAGCGAGGTACTGGATCGGCGAAGTCGGTGGCTTCCGGATCTATCAGGCGGCGGTTCCGCTTCTGTATAAGAGCTTCATGAGCCGGATCAAGCCGGAAGACAAGGGCTATGCACGGGCATTTCTGGAGATTCAGAAAGGGGAAGATCTGTGGAACAAGACGGAGTTTTTCAATGATATCCTGTTCCGCGGTCCTGCGATCTATCAGGCTGCGGCCCAGTCCAGAAACGGTGCAAAGACCTATATGTATTACTGGACCAAGGGATCGTCCATCCCGAATTATCTGGCAGCCCATGCAGTGGAGCTCGCTTATGTATTCGGCAATACAGACTGTACGATCTTTACCGGAATGAAGGCTGATAAGAAGCTTTCCAGCACGGTTCAGCAGATGTGGGTGAATTTTGCGAAAAATTCTGATCCGGGAACTGACGAACATGCCTGGGAGCCGTATAATGAGGACACAAGACAGACGATGATCCTGGGTGACTCCATTTATATGAAGTCGGATCCTCTCAAGGAGCAGCGGATGTTGATCGAACCGCTCCTGCGTTATCAGTTCAACGGGTATTACATGATGATCGATTACGCTCTGAAGGTCCTGGTTCGGGATGTCCTGAGTTCCCTGATCATACTGTTCATAGTGGAAGGAGGCCTGTTCGCAGGGTATAAGCTGATGAAGAGGTCGATCCTGAAGAAATATGCAGCAGGTCTGTCATAAAGTGTGAACGGCAGGGCATCTGCCCTGTGTCAGGGAGGTCATGTGCAGATGAAGAAGATCAAAGCGCTGTTGTTTGACCTGGATGGTCTGATCTTTGACTCGGAGAAAGTCTATTACCGCTGCTGGAAACAGGCAGTAGAGGACTATGGTTATACCATTTCCAGGGAAACGCTTCTGTCACTTCGCTCCAGCGATCCGACAGTTGCCAGGCAGAGACTGGAGAGTGGGATTGGTGCGGAAGGCGTGTATGATAAGATACGCGCCAGACGCAAGGAGATCATGAAACCGTATCTGACACAGCAGGAGCCGGAACTGAAGGAAGGAGTAGTGCAGTTTCTTCGGATGGTGCACGCACTTCCTTCCGTCAGAAAGGCAGTCGTGACTCAGTCACGGAAAAACGAGAAGGAACGTGTCGGCCGAAGATGTGAAACGGGGCAAGCCATATCCGGACATCTATGAATATGCCTGCAGAAAGCTGGGACTGAGACCGGAGGAATGTATAGCCTACGAAGATTCTCCCAACGGGATTATCAGTGCCCATGATGCCGGCATCAATGCTATAATGATACCGGACATGTCACAGCCGGATGAGGAACTTCGACAGATCTGTTTCGGAGTATTTCCAACCCTGGTGGATTCATTTGCCGCGATAGAGCCCATGCTGAAGATCTGAAAGGATGGACATATATGAGTACGGTCAAGCAGAGAGTCAGGAAGCTGGAGAAACAGATTGATGAGCAGCCATTCTGGCAGGAGGAAAAGCTCCGCATGCCTATAATCGTACTGGGTTCGGTGATCTATGCGATCGGTGTGAATCTGTTCCTGCGCCCCCTGCACCTGTATTCGGGAGGCTTCATGGGGTTTGCGCAGCTCATCACTACGATGCTGAGAAGTGCCGGAATCTATTCCGGCAAGACGGATCTGGCAGGCGTCATCTTCTATCTGATGAATGTGCCGGGCCTGATTCTTGCTTTCAGGACAATGAGAAAACGGTTCGTTGTCAAGACGCTCCTGAGCGTGACCCTGATGACGGTGCTCCTGACGGTGTTTCCGATCCCGGACAAACCGATCCTTGAAGAAACGATCGCGAACTGCCTGGTTGCAGGCATACTGGGCGGAACGGGAATCGGGCTGATCCTTCGTGCGGGGTCGTCTGACGGAGGAATGGATCTGATCAGTATGATCCTGATCCAGAAGAAAGGACACTTCTCTGTAGGAACTGTAAGTATCGCCACCAATGCGGTCCTGTATGGAATCTGCCTGTTCGTGTTTGACGTTCCGACCGCGATCTATTCGCTGATCAATTCCGTGATCAGTTCTTCTACCTGTGACAGGGTCCATACTCAGAACATCAATGTTCAGGCGACGGTTGTCACCAAGCTGGAGGATACAGAGCCGATGGAGGTCGCAATCATGGGATCCATGGGCAGAGGCCTTACAAAGCTGGAGGCCAGCGGAAGGTTTACCGGCGAAAACGAATCATTGTTCCTGATCGTGATCAGTAAATACGAGATCGGTAAATTGCTTTCTGTTATCAGGACATATGATCCGGGAGCATTTATCATCCTGAATGAGAACATCCGGGTTGAAGGTCATTTTATTAAAAAGCTGACCTGACAGATGATGCATCGGTGTGCCGGTGAGGATTCAGAGGAACTATGAAACTGAGAAGAGCAAGGATCATAACGGCTGTAGGAGCCGGCGGAAAGACAACCTGCCTGCAGAGAAGAGCTCAGGAATACGTCAATGCAGGGAAACGGGCTGTCATCACGACAACTACGCATATATGGAAGCCGCAGATAACTGTGGATGAGAATGGCTGCTCGCAGGGCGAAGGTCCTGCGGGCGCGTTTGTCTTTCATACGCCAGGCGGAGTCGACTATGCAGGCACTCCTCTGGATAATGGGAAATTATCCATTCCGCCGCATTCTGTATGGGAGTACCTTCTTGACGCGTATGATGCTGTGCTGGTCGAGGGGGACGGAAGCCACTGCATGCCGGTGAAGATCCCGGGACCGGGTGAGCCTGTGATCCCGGAAGAAACGGATGAGATCGTGGTGATCATGGGGCGGCATGCGGTCGGAAGAAGTCTGAAGGTGGTATGCCACCGCTATGATGAGAACAGACTGCAGGATGGTATCGTTACGGAATCTGTGCTTGAGAGGATCGCGGACGAGTTTTATGTCAGACCGCTCAGATGTAGATACCCCGGGGCTGACATATACTATGAGCCCGGCAGCTATGTGCCGCGGGCAGGGGATCTTCCGGTGACGGCGGTGCTTCTTGCCTCTGGGTTCGGGCGCAGATACGGCGGAAATAAACTCCTGGATGACTGCGACGGACAGCAGCTGTACCGCCGGACACTGGGATCAGTTGTGCAAGCACTCGGAAAAGATCGTACGGTTGTGGTGACGCAGTACGGGGATATCATGGAAGAGATGCGCGCAGAAGGGATCCTGGCACTTGAGAACAGGGAAGCTGCAGAGGGAATCTCTGCTTCGATCCGGATCGGCACCAGGGAGGCGATGAGAAGGGATAACTCGGAAGCGGTGATCTTCTTTGCCGCCGATATGCCGTATCTTTCGGCAGATGAGATCCGAAGATATGCGGACCAGTTCCTGTGGTCAGGCAAGACCTATGGCTGTATGGAATCCGGCCCGGACCACATCATGACCAATCCCGGAGCTTTCCGACTTGACCGGCAGGAGGTACCCGGACAGCTGCTTGCCCTTACCGGTGACAGAGGCGCCATGCGGATCATGAAGCAGCATCCGCAGGATATCTACCGGTACCAGATCGCAGAAGAAGCGGTCCGGGATATCGATGAGAGACCCTGATACGGCAGATAAGACTAAAACAGAAGTAAAGTACCGGCAAAAAGAAGGCCCGGCGCAGAGTATTCTGCACCGGGTCTGTTTTTGTCCTGTTTACGGCGGAAATAGATTCAGTCTGCTTCCGGGGGTACGAAATCAAATCGACTTACATCGAACATACCGCGTGTGGAGATCTTGAGTTCAGGGATGACGATCAGACTCATGAAGCAGAGCGTCATGACCGGCTCCACATCCTCGCTTACACCCAGACGCTCATAGGCAGTGTCATGCAGTACCTTCAGGCCCTTTGCAACCTCTTCGCCGGGAAGATCACTCATCAGACCTGCGATCGGAAGAGCCAGGGAAGCGATCACTTCACCATTCTCAACCAGTACGAAACCGCCTTCCTGATCGATCAGGGCATTGATCGCCGCATACATCTCTTCGTTGCTGACACCGACGCAGATAATGTTGTGGGAATCATGCGCGACCGAGAGGGCAACAGCACCCCGCTGGATACCATAGTCTTTCAGGAAGCCAAGGCCGATCTTGCCGGTATTGTGGTGGCGTTCCAGAACTGCGATCTTGACAACGCTCTTGTCCGGCTCAAAGATGAAGTCTCCTTCCTCATCTCTCTTGACGGTAACGGTAGCAGCCTTCGTGGTGACACCGTCCTTGACGATCTCAATTGCACGGACCCTGTCGCTTGTCAGATGCATCTTCAGCTGATCCACAGTAAACGGCTTCACATGCATTGATCCGCGGACAGAGAAGATGGCTGCCTTGTCGAAGGATGGCAGATACCTGCCGCCCTCAGCGACCTTTTTACCTTCAATGAACACAGCCTGTGCGTTGAAGTCTTCCAGATTGTCGAACAGAACGATATCAGCCCTCTTGCCCGGTGCCAGCGCGCCGCGGTCCTCGAGCTTATAGCATTCCGCACAGTTCAGAGTTGCCATGCAGATGGACATGACCGGATCGATACCAGCCTTGACCAGCATCCTCAGATGGTTGTCGATGTGTCCGTCTTCCAGGATCGTCTTGGGCTGGCGGTCATCGGAGCACAGCAGGCATCTCTTATAGTTAAATGGAGTAATCGCCGGGATCAGATACTTCAGATCATGGCAGGCTGAGCCGTCACGCATCTGCACGTACATACCGCGCTCCAGACGGTCGATCATCTCCTGGGTGGTGGTGCATTCGTGGTCGGTCCGGATACCGGCTGCCGCGTATGCGTTCAGCTCGGCACCGCTTACAGCCGGTGCATGCCCGTCTATCACCTTATGCATATTCTGAGCAACCATGATCTTGTTGAGATCTTCATCGCTCTTGTTAATGATCCCTGGGTAGTTCATGAATTCACCCAGACCCGGAACATGGCGGTCGCCCATTGGCCACTGCATGTCGAATGCATTGACGATCGCTCCCGAATCTTCAAACGGAGTCGCGGGGACGCAGCTGGGGATCATGTACCGAACAGAGAGCTCTGTCTTCTCCGCAGCGCGGATCATATAATTGAAGCCCTCCAGACCATAGACATTGACGATCTCATGCGGGTCTGCAATCACCGTTGTTGTTCCGCGCGGAACCACCATCCGACCGAATTCTTCGGGCGAGGTGTAGGAAGACTCAATGTGAATGTGAGCATCGATGAGACCGGGAGCAGCGTAGGCTCCTTTGGCATCGTATTCTTCCTGTCCGCGGTAATCGTCTCCAAAGCCGACGATGTTGCCTTCCGTTACTGCGATGGATCCTTTCCTTACAGTGCCGGTATATACATCGACAATATTGCAGTTGTATATTACCAGATCCGCAGGGATCCGGTGCATCGCTGCATCAATCATGCGGGACAGTGTCCGCTTATCCATATGCTCCATCTGATACCTCCCTCCTGGTCTTATTTACAGTTTCTTATATTAATGAATAAACCCGTTCTTACCATCTGACAAATTTATTTACATCTGTAAAAAAGTTTGGTACTTTATAAGCAGATTCTACTACAGATAACTTGGTTAAACAATAGCACATACTGACAAAATTGCCAACTAATCACACAGAGCGAGTGTTTTTTTGTTAATGTTGCAAAGGAAATACAGGGAGTGCTACACTGGTGTTAACAGACAGCAGGAAGGGTGGTGAATCAGATGAAACTGATCAGGAACGGAACTCTGGTATACCCGGACAAAAGCAGGACAGCAGACCTTCTGATCGACGGTGAGAAGATTGCGAAGATTGCAGACCGGATCGAAGCACCACAAGGGTGTGAGATCATAGATGCTTCGGGGAAACTGGTATTCCCGGGGTTTATTGATGCACATACGCATTTTGATCTCCATGTTGCCGGAACAGTCACCATTGATGATTTTTATTCCGGGACAAAAGCGGAGGCAGCAGGCGGTACGACAACCATTGTGGACTTCGGTACTGCCTATCCGGGAGAGACGCTGAATGAGGGACTGGACAACTGGTTCAAGAAGGCTTCTGTCGGATGCTCCTGTGACTATGGTTTCCATCAGACGATCACGGAGTGGAACGACTCCATATCAGCGCAGGTGCAGGATATGATCGACAGAGGGGCAACGACCTTCAAGATCTATATGACCTATGACACGCAGATTGATGACTGCACGATCCTGAAGGTCCTTCAGAGACTGAAGGAGTGCGGAACCACCACCGGCTGCCACTGTGAGAACAGCGGACTGATCGATGCTCTGAGAGAAGAGTATGCGGCAGATCCGGAGAAACTCAGGACAGTCAGCTCGCATTACCTGACCCGCCCTGCAGCTGCAGAGGCGGAGGCAATCGGAAGATACTGCCACCTTGCGGAAGTCGCGGATGAGCCGGTCATTGATGTACATCTGACCTGTGAGGAGGGCCTGCAGGAGATCCGTGCGGCAAGAGCGAGAGGACAGAAGGTATATGTAGAGACCTGCCCTCAGTACCTGGTAATGGATGACTCCTTCTATGAAAGAGAAGGTTTTGAGGAAGCATCGAAATATGTCTGCGCACCTCCTCTCAGGAAAGCGGCAGACCAGGATGCTCTGTGGAAGGCTCTGGCCGATGGAGAGATCCAGACCGTTTCAACGGACCACTGTTCATTTACAACAGAACAGAAGCGCCTGGGAAGTGAAGACTTCCGGAAGATCCCGGGCGGTATGCCGGGAGCCGAGACGAGGGGCGTTGTCCTGTTCTCTGAGGGAGTTGCGAAAGGCCGCATTACCAAAGAGAAGATGTGCGAGGTGCTGTCCGAGAATCCGGCAAGACTCTATGGAATGTATCCGAAGAAGGGAGTCCTTCTGGAAGGATCGGATGCGGATATTGTGATCCTGGATCCGAACAAGAGCAAGGTCGTCAGTGCAAAGACACAGGTGTCTGCATGCGACTATGCACCGCTTGAGGGGATGGAACTGACCGGAACGATCGATGAAGTCTATCTCAGAGGACAGAAGATCGCAGAAGACGGAAAGGTGATCCTGGAGAATCAGGGACAGTATGTGAAGCGCGGGCTTCCGGGGTATTTCTTATGATCACGGATCAGCTGGTGATCGTCCGCGGCGGCGGTGACCTGGCGACCGGTACCATCTGGGCTCTTCGGCGCGCAGGCTTCCCGGTCCTGATTCTGGAGAGCGACCATCCCAGCGCGATCCGCAGGACAGTGGCACTGTCGGAGGCTGTCTATGAAGGCTCGGCCACGGTGGAAGACCTGACGGTACAGCTTGCAGAGAATCTGGATCAGGCGCAGTACAGCCTGTTTGAGAATGGGATCGCCATGCTGGTGGATCCGGAAGGTCATGCGATCCGGGATATCATCGATACGGAAGAGAAATACAGTGAGTGGGATACCGGCCTGACTACGCTGGAAGGCGGCGGAAGACACCTGTTCCTGACAGCTGTGGTGGATGCGATCCTTGCCAAGAAGAATCTGGGAACGACGAAGGATATGGCGCCGTTCGTGATCGCTCTGGGCCCGGGATTCACAGCCGGAGTGGACTGTGACGTGGTGATCGAGACCATGCGCGGCCACAGGCTTGCAAGACCGATCCGGGAAGGAAGTGCGATCCCGAATACGGGAACTCCCGGACTGATCGCCGGACACGCACAGGACAGAGTGCTGCACAGCCCCGCGGCAGGTATCCTGCATGCGCTGGCACAGATAGGGGATCAGGTAGAACAGGATCAGGTGATCGCACAGATCGAGCAAAGTGACGGCAGCTGTGTGCCGGTGAAGGCAACCTTCACAGGACTGCTCAGAGGACTGATCCGCGATGGATTCGTGGTAAAGGAAGGATTCAAGATCGCAGATATCGATCCGCGCAGGGAAGAGTATGAGAATTGTTTTACGATCTCAGACAAGGCCAGGGCGCTGGGGAGTGCGGTCGTAATGGAACTGGTTGGATATGCTGCCAGAAAGGCAGTGGATGAGTGACAGGTCAATCTTTACGCAATCAGGATCAGATATGCTGGAGGTGTGATGTATGGAAACTGTTGGAAAGAGTATCAAGCGTGTAGACGCCTGGGGCAAGGTTACGGGTGAGGCAAAGTACACCAATGACCTGATGCCGAAGGACTGTCTGCAGGCAAAGGTTGTCCGGTCGACCATTGCGAACGGCCTGGTCAAATCGATCGACATTTCGGAAGCAGAGAAGGTTCCGGGAGTCGTGAAGATCCTGACCTGCTTCGATGTGCCGGATCTGCAGTTCCCGACGGCCGGACATCCCTGGTCGGTCGAAGCTGCTCATCAGGATGTACCGGACCGCAAACTGCTCAACGCCAGAGTCCGCCAGTGGGGGGATGAGATAGCAGCCGTCGTGGCAGTGGACAATGTGGCAGCCGAAAGGGCAGCCCGGCTGGTGAAAGTTGAGTACGAAGAATATGAACCGATCGTTACGGTGGAGCAGGCACTTGCCCCCGGGGCAACCCCTCTGCACCCGGATATCCGCAAGGATAATATCTTCGTACATACTTCCTTCAAGACTTCACCGGATTTCAACTATGATGAAGCTAAGAAGAAAGCGATCGAGGAATATGGGGAAGAGAATCTGATCGAAGTCTGTGACACGTACCGCACCCCGAGGATCTCGCACTGCCATATTGAGCTGTGCACGAGCTGGGCTTATGTCGATACGAACGGCAAGGTCACCGTGGTCGCTTCCACG
>OMSN01000005.1 GCA_900313765.1 uncultured Eubacteriales bacterium | reverse complement strand
GTTCAGAGACGGCGGGCAGTCAATGATAACAAACTCATAATTCTCCCGGACCTTCTCCAGTTGCTTCTTTAATATAAAGTTCCTGTCTTCCACATCTGAAAGCTGAATCTCGCATGCAGCCAGGTTAACATCTGATGGTATCAGAGATAGCTTTGGGCGAATATCTTTTATGACGGCATCCTCAATCTTTGCATCACCGAGCATCACATCATAGATGTTTTTCTCTACGAGACTCTGAGGAACATCAAAGCCACTTGACGTATTGCCCTGTGGATCCATGTCAATCAGAAGGACTTTTCTTCTTCTGGCGGCTAGACACGCTGCCAGATTGATCGCTGTTGTGGTTTTTCCCACACCACCCTTCTGGTTCGCGATAATAATTGTTCTATTCATTATTCCATACTCCTTTTCAATGCATTGAATACTATACCACAGCTTAGAACCCGAAAAAAGTGAAATCATTCTTATTTTCCTTTTTTTGTTTCACGTGAAACAATTCTGGGGACATTTTTTTGCAATTTTCGTCTTGCAAGTATATTCTTATATAGAAATAATCCTTTTTTACTGATCTCTCCTGTAATCTTTAATTCTGTAATAGTCTTGAGAATAGTTATATGGAATTGCTGATGTAATGTTTCACGTGAAACATTTCTTTATAATTGATGTGTAGGTTATATATTTGACTCTTTATGATATTTGTAATGCGAGTGTCTATATTACTGTAACGTTCATTTCTCATGTAGTTCTATATATTGTTTCTCGATCACAACTGTTTATCTTCAACACTCAGGATATATAGGTTTCCTTTTCATTAGATTTATAGCTCTCATTTGCAGAGAACTTATTTTCTGAGTCACAAGAAACAAAGTATTTTATATGTTATTCTTTCTGTCCAATAGATGTGGTTTCCTGGCAGGAATACACTTAAGTCATTCATAAGAGAGAAATTGTTTCACGTGAAACACGGTGTCATAGTGGACGACATTGACTGAAAATTGTCTGTGGTGACACTCCCATATTTGCTGTATAATAACCAGGACAACAGGTTTGTTTTTTAATGGAGGTTTCTTTATGGGTCGTCTGATTGAGCATATGAAGACTCTTGTTAAGCTGGATGCTTTTGCTCTAGGCATTATGCATTTCTCCAACAGTTTTATTACTTCCATGGCCTCAGGCAAAAATATGTTGAAGCCGGGCGGAGGGAAGTACATGCGCTGGAAATATGGAGATGTTTTCTATCACAAGTACGGTGAAGGAACTCCTGTAGTTCTTCTTCATCATCTTCATCCTGCTTTCAGTTCCTATGAATGGAATGAAGTGATCGATGATCTCAGTAAAAATCATACGGTATATACTGTTGATCTGCCCGGATGTGGAAGATCTTCAAAGAACAGGATCTCGTATACCAATTATTTTTATGTTCTGTTTCTGACATCATTTATTAAGGAAGTTGTCCGGAAGAAGTGTACAGTTATTGCCAGCGGATATTCTTCTTCCTTTGCAATAATGACAGCAACTGTCGATGAGAGTCTGATCGGAAGAATTATCGCTGTGAATCCGTACAGTATTCAGAGGCTTATGAAGTCTCCGACTCAAAAAGCAAAGATTGCTTCCAGGCTGATCTCTTTACCTGTCATCGGTACATCTGTATATAATATGCTTCAGTCGAGAGAGAATATTAATCTGTCTTTTACTGAAGAATATATGTACAATCCATTCCGTTCCAAGTCAAGATATGTAGATGCATTCTACGAGGGAGCTCATTTTAACGAAGGAAAAGGTAAGTTCCTGCTTGCATCCATACAGGGAAATATGATGAGTGTAAATCTCGTCAATGCACTTCGGAAAATAGGAGATAAGCTGTTTATCCTGTATGGAGAAAAAGTCGACAATATTCATACGATTGTCAGTACTTATGAAAAGTATGATCCGGAGATCCGGTCTGAGTGCATTGCTTCCGCCGGTCTGATCCCTCATATGGAACGTTCCTCAGCTTTCATGGAAGCATACGAGAATGTCCTGCAAAAGTAATTGCAATAAAGGAAGCAGATATAAAAAGCATCGGGATGCCACTGGATCCCGATGCTTTTTTCTCTTATAACATGATCACCTGATCGGATCTTTCGAAGGTGTTCCCGGTTTACGCGGATATTTATTGGGTGTAGCTGCCACTTTATCAATGATTACAAAAGATCTTTCCAGATCTGTGCACGGCAGCGGGAGAGTAGTGATGCCCTTACTTTTTCCTCCCATCAGCGATATTGCCCTAAGGGATTCCTTGTATTCAATATCGATATTTGTCGATTTGTATGAAATAAACTGTCCTCCCGTTTTTACAAAAGGAAGGCAATATTCACTCAGAGAAGACAGGTTCGCAACTGCCCTGGAAACTACCAGATCATACCTTTCACGGTATTCTTTTTTATGCCCCAGTTCTTCAGCCCGCGCATGTACTGCACTGATCCCTTTCAGTCCCAGTTCCTGTATCACTTCTTCGAGAAACAGGATCCTCTTATTGAGGGAATCCGCCAGGGTGATACGAAGAGAAGGAATGGCGATCTTCAGCGGAATTCCGGGGAATCCGGCACCTGTTCCCATGTCCAGTATCTCGGGTTTTTCCTGATTCAGATCCCTCACCCTGCAGATCAGAAGACTGTCAAGAAAATGCCTCGTCAGAACTTCTTCCCACTGCGTGATCGCAGTCAGATTCATGACTTTATTCTTCTCTGTCAGCATCTGGTAATAGCAGATAAACTGTTTAATCTGTTTTTCTGAAAGCTCAATATTGAGCTGTTTACAACCATCGACTAATGTCGATATGTTATAATTATTTATATCTATGTTCATCGATATTATATCTTATTTTCTGATATGTTTCAGTGTCAGTTCCACATTAGTTTTTTTATACGAATGGTTTTTATTATCGTTTCTCGGTTCTTGTTTTCAGATATACCATGAGGACAGATACATCTGCCGGATTGACTCCCATCACCCTGGATGCCTGTCCGATCGATGACGGTCTGACTTCCTTCAGTTTCTGACGAGCCTCATTTCGCAGACTTGGAACGTCATCATAATTGATATCTTCCGGTATCTTTTTTTCTTCCATCTTCCGGAATTGTTCGACCTGTCTCTCCTGTCTTGTGATATACCCTTCATACTTGATCTCTATATTGATTTCTTCCTGTACATCAAATGGGAGATCAGGTCTGTCCGGATCGATGGGAGAGAGGACCTGATAGGTCAGTTCCGGTCTGCGGATCAGTTCTGCCATTGTGGCTGATGTTGTAAGAGGAGTACTTCCGAGTTCTGTGAGACATTTCTGTATTGCCGCACCTGCTCCAACCCGCATGTTCTTGACTCTTGCGATCTCATCCTGTATCTGCTCTTTTTTCCTGAGAAATCTCTGATATCTCTCTTCGCTTACCAGGCCGGCACGGTATCCCTTTTCAAGGAGCCTGAGCTGTGCGTTGTCCTGACGAAGGAGCAGCCGATATTCCGCACGGGATGTCATCATGCGGTAGGGTTCGTGATTTTCCTTCGTGATAAGATCATCTACCAGCACACCGATATAACCTTCCGACCGGTCTATGAAGAGCGGCTCTTTGCCCATTATCTTCATGGCTGCGTTAACGCCTGCATACAGGCCCTGCGCCGCAGCTTCCTCGTAACCGGAACTTCCATTAAACTGTCCGGCTGAGAACAGACCTGGGATCTTCTTGAACTGGAATGTGGAATCCAGCTGGAGAGCGTTGATGCAGTCATATTCTATGGCATATGCCATCTTCACGATGCGGGCATGTTCCAGGCCGGGAACTGTACGGTACATTCTCACCTGCACATCTTCCGGCATGCTGCTGGACATTCCATCGATATACATTTCATTGGTCTCTCTGCCCTGTGGTTCCACAAACACCTGATGAGAGAGTTTTTCTGCAAAACGAACCACCTTATCTTCGATGGAAGGGCAGTAGCGGGGTCCTGTTCCCTTGATCTGTCCGGAAAAAAGAGGGGACCGGTCCAGATTCTCCCTGAGTATCCGATGAGTCTCTTCATTGGTATGTGTCAGGTATACCGGAACCTGCTCGATCTGCACACTTGCCGGATCTGTCTCGAAGGAAAATGGGATGACCGGAACATCACCGTCCTGCCGTGTCATTTTTGAATAGTCGATGGTCTTGCCATCCATACGTGCAGGTGTTCCCGTCTTGAACCGGTACATCTCTATGCCATGTTTTTTCAGAGATTCTGTCAGATATGTTGCTGCCTGACTGCCGTTCGGACCGGTTGCGATCGACACGTCTCCGTAGATACAGCGGGCATTCAGATAGGTTCCCGTACACAGAACCGCTGCTCTGCAGTTCCAGACGGTTCCGGAGATGGTTTTCACTCCTGTCAGCCGGTTCTCTTCATCGGTAATGATCTCTGAGACTTCCTGCTGGCGGATCTGAAGGTGCGGCTGGTTTTCCAGTGTCTGACGCATGAGAGAGGAGTATGCAGCCTTATCAGCCTGTGCGCGAAGTGAATGGACTGCCGGTCCCTTTGACCGGTTCAGCATCTTACTCTGAAGAAAAGTGCGGTCGATACATTTTGCCATCTCTCCCCCAAGGGCATCGATCTCTCTTACAAGATGTCCCTTGGAACTCCCTCCGATATGAGGATTGCATGGCATCATGGCAATAGCCTCGACACTGGTGGTAAATACCACCGTCTCCAGACCAAGTCTTGCGCATGCCAGCGCTGCTTCACAACCGGCATGTCCGGCACCGACGATCACTACATCTACATGTTCTTCTATCATTCTATATTACCTGTCTGCTGTACTGTCCATGGCTTATTTGCCCATGCAGAAACGGCTGAATATCTCATCTGCAAGGTCATCTCCGATCTCTTCGCCGATGATCTCGCCAAGTGCTTCATATGCGTCCATCAGATCGATCGAGAAGAAGTCTTCACTCATCCCGTTCTCAATACTCTGTGCCACTTTTCCGAGACTGTCTTCCGACCTTTGCAGAAGAGAGCAGTGGCGCATGTTTGTGATGACCACTTCATCATTCCATGACAGTTTACCATGAAAGAACATATCTTTCAGCATTCCCACCAGATCATCGAACCCTGTACGGTTGGTTGCGGAAAATGAAAGAACGGGCAGGTCCTTTTTCTGAAACAGGGTATCCGAAACCAGTTTTCGGATATCCGCTTCTTCCACAACCGGATCCAGATCGGATTTATTTAACAGGATGATGGCGGGTCTTCCCTCCAGAAGAGTGCATATCTGTCTGTCATTTTCATCCAGAGGTGCCGACGAATCTACGATCCACAACAGAAGATCTGCTTCTGAGACGCTTTTTTTAGCACGTTCCACACCGATCTTCTCTACCTGGTCTTCCGTTTCCCGGATACCTGCGGTGTCTGTGATCAGAAGTGTGATCCCCTGCACATTGACGGTTTCTGTCAGAACATCTCTGGTGGTCCCTGCGATATCCGTGACGATCGCACGTTCCTCACCCAGCATGAGATTCAGAAGAGAGGACTTGCCGGCGTTTGGTTTTCCGACAATGACAGTGCGGATCCCTTCCGATGCAAGTCTGCCGTCCTGCGCTGTATCGATCAGATGCCGGATCTCTTTCTTCCACTGATGAACAGATTCTTCCAGTTCCCCTATATGAGAAGAGAAGTCCAGATTCTCGGGATCATCCAGAGATGCTTCTATATGGGCGATCTGATACAGGATCTCAGAGCGCAGAGTCGTGATCTTCTGATACAGAGATCCTCTTACCTGGCTTACGGAATTCTTCAGCGCATAGTCATTTTTCGCCTCGATCAGATCCATGACTGCTTCCGCCCTGGACAGATCGATACGTCCGTTCAGAAATGCTCTTCTGGTAAATTCTCCGGGTTCGGCAAGACGGATACGGATCCCTTCTTCCTCCGGATCCTCCTGTGCGGTTTTTCGTCCATTGCAGGCGATCACTGCATCCAGTACACGCCTCATGGCCAGCACGCCGCCGTGACAGTTGATCTCAACGGTGTCTTCTGCCGTATAGGTCTTCGGGGCACGCATCACACTCACCAGAACCTCGTCGATCACCTGTCCGCTGGTATCGATGATTGTTCCGTAATGAATCGTATGAGAGGGCACCTGGCTGAGTCTGGTTTTCCCTTTCATGGACCGGTATACCAGATCGGCAGCACGCATGGCATCCGGTCCTGAGATCCGGACGATCCCGATACCGGACGCACTCATCGCAGTTGCAACTGCAGCGATTGTATCTTCTCTCTTATCACGCATAGGCAATATCCTGTTTCAAACTGAGCGAAAAAACGGGAGGCCATCTACCGATAACCTCCCGCAGATCCTGCCGTTCCTTTATCTCATTCCTCAGAGGAGGTATCCCCGAAATTCTCTGCTGAAGTTTCCGGGATCTGTACCGGCTCGATCATATCTGCCTCATTATTGAATGATTCTCTGTTCTGCCGTCTCGATCCTCTGCGATCATTGCGGCCGCCTCTTCCTCTGGAATTACGGTAACCGCCTCTGGAACGTTTCTCACCATACTTGCGGTCCAGAGCTTCCAGATCCGCATCCTTTTTCAGTGCAACCACTACCTTGCGGTTGGGCTCTTCGCCTTCGCTGTAGGTGGTGACAAACGGATCGCCCTGAAGAGCGGAGTGAATGATCCGTCTCTCATACGGATTCATCGGCTCCAGATATACTGAAGAGAATCCAGTGTCTGTCCTCTCTTACCGATCAGAATGCCCATATCATCGCCATTCATCTGGACATTCAGGACTTCTCCGTCATAGCTGCTGACAAGGTCAACATCCATATCCATTGCCTGGTACACATCGCGAAGGAAACCTTCTGCTCTGGCAATTGCTTCACTGGGATCCTCAAGAGGTTTGATCTCCCTCTCTCTTTTTCCGGGAGCTGCTTCGTATGTTTCTTCAGAAGTTTCTTCCGTTTCCGGAACTGTTTCTTCTACAGTTTCTTCCACTGCAGGATCTTCTTCCTGTTCAGAAGTTTCCGGAACCGGCTGTTCTTCTTTCATTTCTTTCCTGAGAGCAGCTTCTTTTTCTTCCTCTGCTTTCCTGGCAGCTTCCTGTGCTGCGCGGGCTGCATCTTCTTCTGCCTTGATCTTCAGTCTCTCTGCTTCATAATCAGCTTCATCTTTGGCACGAACCTCAATGACCGCATCCTTTGCGCCGATTCCGAGGAAACCTTTTGATTCATGCTCGATGATCGTATACACGATATTATCACTGGTCACGCCAAGCCTGATGGTTGCGTTCGTGATCGCATCCTCAAGCGTTTTGCCGCTGACCCTGATCGTTTCACTCATTTTTTAATTCCTCTTTATGTTATGAATGTTCCAACATTATTTCTTACGATGCGTCTCATTGTACTGAGATACCATGTTCGCTTTTTCAGCCAGAGATCCCGGACGCAGATTGTTCCTGCTCTTCTGTGCAGCATCATCAGACACGTTTGCTGCTTCTTTGGAGAGCTGTTTCGCACGCTCAAGTCTGTTTGAACTGCGAACCTGAGCCTGGTTCTGATTCTCGATATTCTTCGCGTTGATGGACGCATTCTGAGAGATCTGGGCACCTGTGACACCGCCCTTTTTCTCCATCTTCTTCTTGTTCTTCTCCATATTCTTCTTGAGAAGCTCTGTCATATCCTGCTTGTCAAGACGCTTGTTAATGAAGTACTGCTGGACTGTACGTACGACTGCGGACATGATCCAGTAGATGCCCATACCAACCGGGAGAGTCAGGCAGAAGAACGCGGACATCAGAGGCATGACATTGTTCATGGTCTTCATGGTGCTGGCCATCTGATCGGTTCCTTCCGGCTGCTGGGTTCCTGCCATGGACAGCCTTACGGAGATCCACTGGGAAAGAGCAGCAAGAACCGGTACAAGGACCGCTGCGATCACCAGCCATACCGATGCATGCTCTTTGATGATATTCATCGGTGTATTCGCAATATCCAGTCCGAGGAAATTGTTCATCTTGCCAATATTCTGCTGTGTTGTTGTGATCAGATCACTCAGGTCAGGGAACTTCTCCGCAAGACCTGCCCAGGTGGCGGGACGGAACTTGTACAGAGTATCAATGATGGTATTCTGCGTAAATTCCTTGCTGATGGTCATTGCCTGGATAGACTTGGCAATGTCTGTCAGGTATTCCTGTGCCCCTGCTGTTTTGAGAAGCTGATCTGCAAGTCCAGTGAATACATCCTTGACCTGTGATACATAAGCCGGAATATTCATGATCACGCGGTACAGCGGGAACAGAATCAGCATCTGGATCGCAAGCTGTACGCAGGAACCTGCAGGGTTAACGCCATACTTGGCATATACCATCTGGGTTTCCTCGTTCATGCGCTGCATGGATGCCTGATCCTGCTTTCCTTTATACTTCTCGCGGATCGCATTCAGTTCCGGGTTCATCAACGGGGTCATTCTTGAGAACTTCTGCTGTCTGTATGTCAGCGGAAGCATGATCATATAGATGACGATTGTGAACAGTATGATTGCAAGACCGATATTGGGAATATTTATAGCCACAAGGAGCGCAAAGATTCCGCTCATCACATAGCCCAGTACAGTTGCGATCGGTCCAAGAAATCCACCGCTCTTGGTAAGTAAACTCATTCGTCTTCCCTCATAAACAAATAAATAGAATCAAGGTACCGGATCATATCCTCCGTGCGAAAACGGATTGCAGCGGAGTATTCTCCATCCGGCAAGCAGCCCGCCCTTAACTGCACCGTGTTTACTGATTGCTTCCACAGCATAATTGCTGCAGGTCGGATAATACGGGCAGCGGGTGGTTTTAATCGGAGACAGATATTTCTGGTATTTACGGATCGACCAGATCATAATCTTTTTCATATGTTTGCCTCCGCATGATTTTCGATGATTTCTGCTCTTCTTCCAAGTGAGAGCAGCGCGCGCTCAATAGTAAAGAAATCGCTTTCTTTCGCGCCGGGCCGGACCAGAACGATCATATCAAGGCCCCCAACGAATTCATTTTCATGTAGACGATAGCTTTCTCTGACAAGTCTTGTCAGGCGATGGCGGACTACGCTGTTTCCGACCTTCTTACTTACCGATATGCCGATCCGGTTGGTATCTCTTCCCTTTACCGGGAGAACATACAGGACCAGTGTACGGTTCGCGATGGACTTTCCCCTCTGATAGACGATTGAAAAATCCCTGGTCTTTTTTAAACTTTCCGATTTATTCATAGATCAAACCATAAAACAAAAAGAGTTTCGAACCGGAACTTCGAAACTCTCCTCAACCCTTCTTATGCGGAAAGAACTTTTCTTCCCTTGGCTCTTCTGGCCTGGAGAACTTTTCTGCCGCCCTTTGTACTCATCCTGCTGCGGAAGCCATGGACTTTCGATCTCTGTCTCTTCTTAGGCTGAAATGTCATCTTCATATTAACTGCACCCCCTTCACTTCCCAGTAATCTATCTTAATGGGTTTCTGTATCCCGCCATATTTCGAGAAAACATCGTTCTAATTATATTCAGATGCCTTGTGTGCGTCAAGGACAAAAGTTCTCCACTAATTTTTCCACTTTCCCGTAAATCATGGTGGACAATTCGTTTATTTTCTGTGGAGAACTCTGAAAAAGTCAGTGTTTATCACATTTATATTTATCCACATGAGGATGTACAGCAGATTTGAAAATCCGACTGCTTTTTTATAGAATTAGCGTGATATTATATTGCCACTTGAAAAAAGCAGGTGAAACTATGGAAATCAGCAAAGCAACATGGAACGAGATCCTTCAGAGTGTAAAGAAGGAATTTGATGTAACTGATGTCGCCTTCCGGACCTGGCTTCAGCCTCTGGAAGTGCATGGTGTACGGGATAATACTGTGATCATTCTGGTTCCCACCGGACAGATGGGAATTGACTATATCTCAAAAAAATATGTGTTTCCTTTAAAGGTCGCCATTGCAGAAATCACCGGAACTGAATATGAGATCGGTTTTATTCTTCCGGAGGAGGCCAAGGAAGACAAGCTGCGCAGCGGCGGAAAAGCCAGGATTGAGATTCCGGGCGTGGATCCGAAACTGAATATAAGTCTGCTGGATGCAGGATTGAACCCAAAGTATACCTTTGAGAACTTCGTCGTCGGATCCAATAATAAGTTTGCCCATTCTGCGGCAGTTGCCGTAGCAGAATCTCCCGGCCGGATGTACAACCCTCTGTTTATCTATGGAGGCCCGGGACTTGGCAAGACGCACTTGATGCATGCGATCGCCGGCCACATCATCACAACACAGCCTGAGAAGACCGTCCGGTATGTTTCTTCCGAAACATTCACCAATGAGCTGATCGATGCGCTGCGGAATTCGAATAATATCACTTTGATCAATTCTTTCCGCCATCGTTACCGCAATATCGATATTCTTCTGATTGACGACATACAGTTTATAATAGGAAAGGAATCTACTCAGGAAGAGTTCTTTCACACCTTCAATGAACTGATCGGCAGAGAGAAACAGATCATTATATCTTCCGACCGTCCTCCGAAGGAATTCGATACGCTGGATGAGAGACTGCGCACCAGATTCGCTTCCGGACTTCTGGCAGATATACAGATGCCGGACTACGAGACCAGGATGGCGATTCTCCAGAAAAAAGCAGAGATGGAAGGATACTCTATTAATAATGAAGTATTCCAGTACATCGCCACCAATATCAAGTCCAACATCCGTGAGCTGGAAGGCGCCCTGACGAAGCTGATCGCGGTCAGCCGTGTTGAGAACAGGGATATCACCATCGAACTGGCAGAAGAAGCACTGAAGGAATTCATTTCTCCTGATGAGAAGAGGGAAGTGACTTCAGAACTGATCATCAACACAGTGGCAGAGCATTTCAATATCTCTGTGCAGGACATCAAGGGATCCAAACGCAATTCCGAGATTGTCCAGCCCAGACAGATCGTTATGTATCTGTGCCGCAATATGACCAATATGTCTTTTAACGCCATCGGAGATTCCCTGGGCAAGAGAGATCATTCCACTGTCATATATGGTATTAATAAGGTAGAAGAAGATATCAAGCAGTTTGATGAATTCCGCAGGACCATCGATGTTCTGAAGAAGAAGATCAGTCCTGCCAGCTGATGTTTTCTTCCTTATCCACTGAATTATCCACTTTTCCACCGTTTAAACGAGTGAATGAAAGTGGAACAGGGTTGATGAATCCATCATCGTCAGGGGCATCGGGAAGATCTCATTTTTCCCGGACAGGAGGCTCCTGTGGACAGAACGGTATTTATCCTGTTTGAACAATATAGTTCTCCAACAGGTTTTCCGAACGAAAAAACCTGCTGACTGAAAGGCTGAAATGACATTTCCACCTTTCCACAGGCTATATTATTATTAATACGAATCTTGTTTTTATTTATTTCTATGAGGAAGGCGATAACGGTATGAAGATCACAGCGGCAAAACAGGAACTGGTGAAATCTCTTGGTATCGTACTGAAGGCGGTGCCGTCCAAGACGACCATGAACATTCTCTATTGCATCCTGATCGATGCGACAGTCGATACGATCAAGTTCACCGGAAATGATATGGAACTTGGAATAGAGACGGAAGTAAAGGGAACGATTGAAGAGAGAGGACTGATCTGTCTGGATGCGAAGCTTCTCTCAGAGATTATCCGCAAGATGCCGGATGCTGATGTTACCATCGAATCCGGTCCGGATTACCAGACGACCATCACCTGTGAGAATTCCGTATTCCGTATCGTGGGAAAGGACGGAACAGAGTTCAGTCCGCTTCCCTCTGTGGACAGAGATAATCCTGTGATCATGAATCAGTTCCAGCTGCGCGAGCTGATCCGTCAGACGATCTTCTCGATCTCTCCGAATGATGCCAATAAGATCATGACGGGTGAGAATCTGCAGATCCATGAAAATGAACTGCGCATGACTGCGCTTGACGGACACCGGATCGCGATCCGCCAGCTGAATCTGGATTCTTCCTACGACGATTATGAGGCGATCATTCCGGGCAAGACACTCAGTGAGATCAGCAAGATCGTATCAGGCGAGCTTGAGGATGAAGTACGTGTTTATTTCACCAGAAATCAGATCCTGTTTGAGATGGACGGTACTCTTGTCGTATCGAGACTGATCGATGGAAAGTATTTCAGGATCGAGCAGATGCTGTCCAATGACTATGAGACAAAGATCGTGGTGAATAAGGCTGCGTTCATGAGCGCGGTAGACCGTGCGATGCTCTTTACCAGTGAATCAGACAAAGGAACGCTGGTTCTGACGATCGGCGGCGATTCGATCAATCTTTCGATCCGTTCCTCTGTCGGTTCCATGTCCGACGACGTTGCCGCACAGACGGAAGGAAAAGAACTGCGGATCGGATTCAATCCGAAGTTTATCCTGGATGTGCTGAGAGTTATCGATGAGGAAGAGATCTCTATCTATTTCCTGAATTCAAAAGCACCCTGCTTTATCAGAGATGATGCAGGATCCTACATCTATCTGGTTCTGCCGGTCAACTTCGTGTAAGATATCGCCCGGTCTCCATGCGAGGACCGACTGATGCATTTATGCATCATGTGGTCAGAGCATGAGAGACGCTAACAAACATCGAGTGCCGTGATGCAAAGCAGCACAGGAGGCACGAGATGTTTGGCAGCAGATGCGGGAGTGCGAAGCACGGAGCAGCTGTGAGGGCGATATCTGTGAATACGCTAACAAACACCGAGAGGAATATTATGAGAGACTTTACTTTGCGTTCAGGTGAGGATTACATCAAACTTGGGCAGCTTCTGAAAGCTGCAGGTCTTGTTGATGAGGGATCCGATGCCAAGCATGCGATCGAAAATGAAGAAGTCACTGTCAATGGAGAAGTCTGTACGATGCGCGGCAAGAAGATCCATGATGGTGATGTGGTAGGTTTTGAGAGCGAAGAGATTCATGTACATCAGCACGCTTAAACTGGAACATTTTCGCAATTACGATGGTCTGGAGCTGTCATTTTCACAGGGTACGAATCTGTTTTACGGAGACAATGCCCAGGGGAAGACGAACATTCTCGAGGCCATCTATTTTTGCGGAACGACAAGATCGCACAGGACTTCCAGAGACAGGGAACTGATCTCGTTTGGCTGTGATGAATCTCATCTGCGCATGGAAATGTCGAAGATGAACATCGATTACAGGATCGATATGCATCTGAAGAAGGCCAGGGCGAAGGGAATCGCGATCAATGGCGTATCTATCCGCAAGGCGCAGGAGCTGATCGGACTGGGTCATTTTATTTTCTTTTCACCGGAAGATCTCGGAATCATCAAAAATGGTCCTTCTGAGAGACGGCGGTTCCTGGATATGGAACTGTGTCAGCTGGATCAGGTCTATGTGTCTTCTCTGTCCAATTACAACAAGGTGCTTCTTCAGAGAAATAAGCTGCTCAAGGATCTGTCTTTCCGTCCTCAGGATAAAGATACGCTGGATATATGGGATGAACAGCTGATCCGGTATGGATCTTCTCTGATCCGTTCCAGGGAAAAGTTTACAGAGAAACTCAGTGAGATTATTCTTCCGATTCATGAGAAGCTGAGCGGAGGCAGGGAAAAGATCTGTGTCGGCTATGAGAAGAATGTTTCCGTGGATCAGTTTGGCCAGGCTCTTGCAGACAGTCGTGAAAAGGATCTGTATCTCAAGTCTACGGAGACCGGTCCTCACAGGGATGATCTGAGTTTTACTGTCAACGGGATCGATATACGGCATTTCGGATCCCAGGGACAGCAGAGGTCTGCGGCTCTCTCCCTGAAGCTTGCGGAGATCGAACTGGTGAGAGAGTCAACGGGTGATATCCCGGTTCTTCTTCTGGATGATGTCCTGTCTGAACTGGATACAAACCGCCAGCATTATCTGCTGGATTCGATCGGTGAGATCCAGACATTTATCACCTGTACCGGACTGGAAGAATATGAGAACAGTCCTGTTCAGATCGACCGGATCTTCCGGGTGAATGATGGAAGTGTATCATACCTGACGAAGACTGAAACACAGCAGCCATAAAGGAAGGCAGTCCATGCAGAGACTGCCTTCCTTTTAAGATTTTGTAGGGTTTTTGAACAATATGTGGTATAATATTTCCAAATGCGTAAAGAGATATTGTGTGGAGGAAATATGGGAACTGAGACGAACACTGAAGAATACGGTGCCAATCAGATACAGATACTGGAGGGACTGGAAGCGGTCCGAAAAAGACCCGGTATGTATATTGGATCCACGTCAGCCAGAGGTCTGCACCATCTGGTTTATGAGATTGTCGACAATTCGGTCGATGAGGCACTCGCAGGTGCCTGCTCTCATATCAGAGTCAATATTCATCCGGATAATTCCATCACGGTTGTGGATGATGGCCGTGGAATTCCCGTCGGGATCAATGAAAAGGCAGGCAAGCCTGCTGTTGAGGTTGTGTTTACGGTCCTTCACGCCGGCGGCAAGTTCGGCGGAGGGGGATATAAGGTGTCCGGAGGTCTTCACGGAGTTGGCGCTTCTGTCGTCAATGCTCTGTCGGATTATCTGGAAGTACAGGTTTTCCATGAGGGAAAGGTTTACCAGCAGAGATATGAGCGCGGCAATGCGAAGTATGCTCTGAAGGTGGTCGGTGACTGTGATCCTGACAGGACCGGAACACAGGTAACCTTCATGGCGGACCGTTCCATCTTTGAGACACTGAATTATGATTTTGATACTCTGAAACAGAGACTTCGGGAGACAGCTTTTCTGACCAAGGGTCTTCGGATCACTCTGACAGATGAGAGAGTGGAGCCGTGGAAGGAGAGATCTTTCCACTATGAGGGTGGTATCCGCGAATTTGTGCAGTATCTGAATAAAGGCAAGACGCCGCTGTATGATGATATTATCGACTGCGAAGGCGAGAAGGACGGTGTTCTTGTAGAGATCGCCATGCAGCACAACGACGGATACAATGAATCCACGTATTCATTTGTCAATAATATCATCACTCCGGAAGGCGGAACGCATATGACCGGCTTCCGCAATGCGCTGACCAAGACTTTTAATGATTACGGAAGAGCGCAGAAACTTCTCAAGGACAGTGAGGAGAATCTGACCGGTGATGATATCCGTGAAGGTCTTACGGCGATCATTTCCATCAAGATCGGCGAGCCGCAGTTTGAAGGCCAGACGAAACAGAAGCTTGGCAACTCGGAAGCAAGAGGAGCTGTTGAGAGTCTGCTGACAGAGAGTCTTACCGTCTATCTGGAACAGCATCCGCAGATCGGCAAGCTGATCATTGAGAAGTCAGTGATGGCGCAGAGAGCCAGGGCGGCCGCCAGAAAGGCAAGGGATCTGACCCGCAGGAAGAGCGCGCTGGATGGATTGAGCCTTCCCGGAAAACTGGCTGACTGTACGGATAAGAACCGCGAGAACTGTGAGATCTTTATCGTTGAGGGAGATTCCGCAGGCGGATCAGCCAAGACGGCAAGAGCCAGGGCTACCCAGGCGATCCTGCCTCTTCGCGGCAAGATCCTGAATGTGGAAAAGGCAAGGCTGGATCGTATATTAGGGAATGCGGAGATCCGCGCGATGATCACCGCATTCGGGACTGGTATCCATGAAGATTTTGATATCGAAAAACTTCGATACAACAGGATCATCATCATGACGGATGCCGACGTGGACGGAGCACATATCGCGACTCTGCTGCTTACGTTCTTCTACCGGTTCATGCCGGAACTGATCAAGCAGGGTCATGTGTATCTGGCGACGCCTCCGCTGTACAAGCTGGAGAAAAACAAGAAGGTCTGGTATGCGTACTCAGATGAGGAACTGAACAATATCCTCGCCGAGGTCGGTCGTGACCAGAACAATAAGATCCAGCGCTACAAAGGGCTGGGTGAGATGGATGCGGAACAGCTCTGGGAGACAACAATGGATCCTGCCAGACGCATCTTAAAGAGAGTGTCGATGGATGACGACGATGAATCGTCGGTAGATGTCACGTTTACGACTCTGATGGGAGATCAGGTGGAGCCGCGGCGTGAGTTCATTGAAGAAAATGCGGCACGAGTCAGAAATCTGGACGTATAACGGGAGCACAGAATGGACGACAGAATATTTGATCAGATTCAGGAAGTGGATCTGCAGAAGACGATGGAGGAATCTTATATCGATTACGCGATGAGTGTAATCGCTGCAAGAGCGCTTCCGGATGTCAGAGACGGTCTGAAGCCGGTGCAGAGAAGAGTTCTGTATTCGATGATCGAACTGAACAACGGTCCTGACAAACCGCACAGAAAATGTGCGCGTATCGTCGGTGACACGATGGGTAAATACCACCCGCACGGAGACAGTTCCATATACGGAGCACTTGTCTATATGGCGCAGGACTGGTCCATGCGCTATCCTCTGGTGGATGGTCACGGCAATTTCGGTTCGGTGGATGGCGACGGCGCAGCTGCCATGCGTTATACAGAGGCGCGTCTGTCCAAAATGTCCATGGAGATGCTGGCAGACATCAACAAGGATACGGTGGATTTTGTTCCGAACTTTGATGAAACGGAAAAAGAACCGACGGTCCTTCCGAGCCGTTTTCCGAATCTCCTTGTAAACGGAACCACCGGTATCGCAGTCGGTATGGCGACGAATATTCCGCCTCATAACCTGAGAGAAGTGATCGACGCGGTCGTGAAGATCATTGACAATCGTGTGGAGGAGGACAGAGAGACTTCCATCGATGAAGTCATGAAGATCGTCAAAGGACCGGACTTCCCGACAGGAGCAGAGATCCTCGGCAAAGCGGGTATCAATGAGGCGTACCGCACAGGGCGCGGCAAGATCCGGGTCCGCGCGGTCACGGATATCGAGACTCTTCCCAACGGACGCAGCCGTATCGTGATCACGGAGCTTCCCTACCTGGTCAACAAGGCCAGGCTGATCGAGAAGATGGCACAGCTGGTCCGTGATAAGAAGATCGACGGGATCACCGGCATTACAGATGAATCCAGCCGTGAGGGCATGCGTGTCACCATTGATGTCAGAAGAGATGCGAATGCGAATATCATTTTAAATAAACTGTATCTGCATACGCAGCTTCAGGACACATTCGGCGTTATCATGCTGGCGCTGATCGACAACAAACCGAAGATTCTGAATATCCTGGAGATGCTTCACTATTACCTGAAGCATCAGGAGGAAGTTGTCACACGCCGTACGAAGTATGAACTGAATAAAGCGCAGGAGAGAGACCATATCCTGCAGGGACTGCTGATCGCTCTGGACAACATCGATGAAGTGATCCGGATCATCCGTTCTTCCGAGACAGTACAGATCGCGAAGAATTCCCTGATGGAGAAGTTCGGACTAGATGATGTACAGGCGCAGGCGATCGTGGATATGCGTCTGAGAGCGCTGACCGGTCTGGAAAGAGGCAAGATCGAGGCAGAGCACGAACAGCTGATGAAGCTGATCGCGGAACTGACTGCGATCCTGGGTGACGAGAAGCTTCTGCTGGGAGTGATCCGCAAGGAGATCCTGGTGATCCGTGACAAGTATGGGGATGACCGCAGAACGAAGATCGGCTATGACATCGGAGACTTCGACGCAGAGGATCTGGTTGAGAAGGAAGATATTGTTATCACGCTGACCAAACTCGGCTATATCAAGCGGATGAGCGAAGATAACTTCAAATCCCAGAACAGGGGAGGCAGAGGCATCAAGGGCATGCAGGCCCTGAAGGAAGATTACATCGACCGTCTTCTGATGACGGATTCCCATGCGGATCTGATGATCTTCACCAATAAGGGCCGTGTCTACAAACTGAAGGCATATGAAGTGCCTGAAGCCGGAAGAAATGCCCGTGGTGTTGCGATCGTGAATCTTCTTCAGCTGCAGCCGGATGAGAAACTGTCTGCTGTGATCCCGGTGGGATCCACACAGGAGATCTCAAAAGACGGTTATCTGACCATGGCGACCCGCAAGGGTCAGATCAAGCGTACGCTCATTTCCGAGTATGCAAATGTGCGCAAGAACGGTCTGATCGCCATCGCGCTGAGGGAAGATGATGAACTGATCTCCGTGGAAGCGACCGATAACGAGAAAGAGATCCTGATGGTAACAAAGTTCGGCCAGTGTATCCGGTTCAAGGAGAAAGATGCCAGGGCTACCGGCAGATCTTCAATGGGTGTACGCGGCGTCAACCTGATGGACGGGGATGAAGTCGTCTCCATGGTCCTTGCAGACGAAGCACCGTATCTGCTGATCGTATCTGAGAAGGGTATGGGCAAGCTGACGGATATCAATGAGTTCCGTATGCAGGGCCGCGGCGGCAAGGGAGTCCTCTGCTACAGGATCCTGGACAAGACCGGCAATATCGTCGGTGCGATCCCGGTTGAGCAGGATGATGAGATCATGATGATCAACACAGACGGAATTATTATCCGTATGAGCTGTGAGAATATATCTGTGCTCAGCAGAGTCACATCCGGCGTAAAGCTGATGAGGCTTGACGGAGAGGATATCGTCGTCTCGATCGCGAAAGTGCGGGAGAGTTTCCCGAAGGATGGTAACGGAGAAGAACCGGAAGAAAACGATTCGACAGAAGATGCTTCCGGTGAAAATGAACCGGCAGAAGATACAGAGCCGGATACGAATACAGGAGTAAATGAATGAAGAGAAAAAGCGTACTCGCGCTGCTGCTTGCAGCGGTAGTCGGATTAAGCGGATGCAGTATGCTGGATCAGATCGTATCGAAGAAGCAGACTTCCACTCAGACCAGTGCTGAGTCGGAGCAGCTTGTGGAGATCGATACTGGAGATGGTGTTCCGTTTATCGAGACGATGGCGGAAGCAGACGGCGCAGGATCAGAGACAGAGTTGGCTGACGAGCAGGAAGAGACCTTTATGGTTGTCCCTGATACAGAGTCAGAGATGCAGGCCGGTACTGAGACGGAGTCGGAAGCAGAAGCTCTGCAGGAACCGGTCAGTACAATCGTAAAAGAAGTGATCGCAAAGCGCGAGGCCATGAATGAACGCTGGGCTGTCGGCTATGAAGATCTTGCCAGCGGAGAAGTCTGCGGTTATCACGATACCAGTGTGATGCAGTCGGCCAGTGTCGTGAAGCTGTTTATCATGGGTGCAGTCTACCGGTATATGTGCTACCCGAAGGAAGGTGAAGAGGCCATCTCATTTGGCGAGGAACATGAAGGACAGCTTCGTGAGACCATCAACAAGATGATCACGGTGTCTGACAACGATGCTGCCAATCTTCTGGTAGACCGCCTCGGAGAAGGTGATTTCAAGAAGGGTGCAGAGCTGGTGGCTGAATTCTGCAAGGAGAATGGATATACGGGAACGTCCCTGGGTAGACGGTTCCTGGATCCGAATCCCACCGATGACAACTACACGACGGCAGCTGATACGAGAAAGTTCCTGTCAGACATCTACCACGGGAAGCTGATCAACGAGGAAGCGTCTGCAAAGATGCTGGAAGTCGTTAAGGCTCAGGCTCTGAAGAATAAGATCCCGGCAGGACTTCCGGAAGGATTCACCAGCGGCAACAAGACCGGCGAGATGCCGGAGGGCTATAATCTTGGATGCATAGAGAATGATGTAGCGATCGTATTTCCGCCTGAGGGCAAGGGAGAAGGATATATCCTGACGATCCTGAGCAACGAGCTTGCGGGCAGAAACAATGAGGCAATTAGTGAGTTTGGCAAGATGTCCTCTATGGTTGCACAGTGGTATCTGAACCAGTAAATACAGAAATGTATATAAATATAAGGAGGATCTTATTATGAAGTATATTTCCACTGATAAGGCACCGGCAGCGATCGGACCGTATTCCCAGGGAATCATTGTAAACGGAGTTGCTTATCTTTCCGGCCAGATCCCGGTAGATCCGGCAACCGGAGATGTTCCGGGCGACACCATCGAAGTGCAGGCTGAGCAGAGCTGCAAGAATGTCGGCGCGCTTCTTGAGGAGGCAGGAACTTCTTTTGAGAAAGTTTTCAAGACCACATGTTTCCTTGCGGATATGGCTGATTTTGCAGCATTCAATGCTGTCTATGAGAAATATTTCGTCAGCAAACCGGCTCGTTCCTGCGTGGCAGTAAAGGCTCTCCCGAAGGGTGTTCTGTGTGAGATCGAAGCTGTTGCGGTTGTAGAGTAAACGAAATGCAACAGAATTCAGTTTAAGTTGCATTTCAGTCAAAAACATGTTACACTTGCTTCGTCGTGAGAAATCACGGCGAAGTTTTTGTTTATCTGCTGGGGAGCAGAATAATTGTTCAAGGGGATCGACATGAATAATCTGAGGCATTTCCGTAAGGATCATTTCTTACCATATTCCGTGCGCGCTCTGATCTGTCTGATGATGACAGTATTGCTTGCCGCCGGATCTGTCTGCAGTGTCTGTGCAGACGAAGAAGAGTATATCCCGGACGAGTATTATGAACCGATTCAGTCGAATGCTGTGGAGGGATGGCCGGAAGGCCAGGCGATCCAGGCATCTGCCGGTGTTGTCATGGATGTTGACACCGGTGTCTTTCTGTATTCCAAAAACTGTGACAGGCAGCTGTATCCGGCATCGATCACCAAGATCATGACGGCGCTCCTGACGCTGGAGAATGCGGATCTGGATGCGGTGATGACCTGTTCTACCATCGTCTATGAACTGGATGAAAATGCATCCAATGTCGGACTATCAGAGGGTGAGCAGATGACGATCCGGGATGCTCTGTATACTCTGATGCTGGAGTCGGCCAATGATACGGCGAATGCTCTGGCGGAGTATGTCGGCGGATCCATGGAAGGTTTTGCGCAGATGATGAATGACCGTGCTGCAGCTCTTGGATGTACCGGTACTCATTTCTCCAATCCGTCGGGTCTGTCGGCAGATGACCACTATACGACGGCACATGATTATGCTCTGATCGCGGCGGAAGCATACAGGAATGAAGGGTTCCGTACGCTTTGCTCCACCGTGAATTATGACGTGCCTCCGACTAATACGTATGAGGAGACGAGGTATCTTCAGAATCATCATCGTATGCTGATATCGGACAGTGATTTTTATACCAGCTGGTGCACAGGCGGTAAGACCGGCTTCACAGAGAAAGCCTGGAATACGCTTGTCACCTATGGTGAGAGGGACGGAAGAAGACTCGTCTGTGTGCTTCTCCATGGGAACGGAGCGGATCAGAATTATCTGGAGACCATCGATCTTCTGAATTATGGTTTCGATAACTTCCGGAATATCAATCTGTCAGGCAGCTTCCGCAGCAAGACGATGGCACAGGCCATGCATGTGGATTATCTGGGCAAGGCGAGTGCGCTGGAAGCTCCGGAGCTTCAGCAGACGATCTCTGAATTCTCGGGCAATCCGGTAGTATCTGTCCCGCAGGATGCGGACACTTCGGCGATCGTAGTGTCCCCGGCGCCGGACGAGGCGGTCGCGGGTGAGCCGAAGGCGCTGAATATCACGTATCACACCTGGCCTGTAGGAAAGATCCGCCTGACGGTCCCCACAGCGAATCTGTTCCTGTCCTATCCGTGGCAGAGAGCTGTCCAGGTGACCATGCAGGGACAGACCGGCGATAAAGAGAATAATATTCAGGATACGAAGGAGATCGTCTGGCAGAATATCGGCGAGTTTGCAAATGAGTGGTATCAGCGTGCCTGTGAGTTTGTTGAACAGAACAGGACAGCCGTTATCATGACGGTAGGACTGCTCATCATCGTTCTGCTGGTGCTTCTTCTGGTCCTGCTGCTGCAGTCGTCCAGAGATTCCAGGTCGAGAAAAAAGATGAAGGCAGCCCGGGAAGAGGCGATGCGCAGGGAGGCAGAGATCGATGCGAAATCTGCCCTTGAGATCGAGGAAGAACTCCGCAGGGCCATGGCCGAGGAGATGGCGAGAAGAACCGAAGATGACTGGATGGAAGATCCGAATCTTCAGGATCTGGACCTTGAGAAGAGAGGTGACAGCGAATGAACTGGGTCGCCCCTATCAAGGACGAAGAGACTCTCAGAAAATATGAGGAAGAGCTTCTGAGTCTTGACGTAAAATACTTCATCATGTTCCGGATCGGTGTCGGGACCGGCATGCAGGTACAGGATATCCTGAAGCTGACCGTCGGCGATGTGCGGGATAAGGATTCCATCGTTGTCTATCTGGGAACGCACAAGGTGAAGCGCTCTTACCGGTTTGAGCCGGATCTGAAGAAGGTCATTCAGGAATATACGGAAGGCAAAGCGGATGACGCGCCGCTGTTCCGGGGTATGAAGCAGAATCCGGTCTCCAGGGAACAGGCATACAGAGCCCTGAAGAATGCCGGAACCAGGATCGGCCTGGGAACCATCGGAGCGCAGACCATGCGCAAGACATTTGCCTGGAAATATTATAAAAATACAGGGGACATCTATTATCTGACGAATCTTCTCAATCATGCGTCCCCATCGGTCACGTTCCGTTTTATCGGCGAAAAGCCGAGAGTGGACACGATCGCATCCAGAATGTCTCCGGAGGAGAATACGCGCGCCCGCAGAAAACTGTTTCAGGACGCATCGGGCATCCGCCGTATGGAAGCGGTCAGGGATATGATGAATCTGCTGGAAGAAGAGATGGACAATCCCATGAACAGTGATGCGTTTTACGGGAGAGTGGACACGCTTCTGTCCGGTATGGAGGATCTGATCCGGGATTTCCATCTGGACACACAGGAGATATGAAAAAAACATGCATCCGTTTCATTTGGATGCATGTCTTTTTTTGTCTCTGTCGGCAGCTTCTGCCATGCGGTGGAACCTGCGCTTCGCACGCAGGGTCTCCTGCTTCTTTTTCACAAGATCCATCTCCTGCGGTGTAATCGGGCGGGTCGTCTTGACCGCGAACCACTCTCCTGCGCTGTTTTGCCGGATCCTTGCCTTTCCTTTCATCAGGCCGTGCTCCGGACATTCGGCGACACACAGGAAGTTTCTTCCATTTTCAGAGAACCATCGAATCTTGCGGCGGATCTTATTGCCGCATACATGGCACCTTGTCGATGATACAACCCGGTCTTTCATGACGGCTTCTCTCTCATGGAAGGACTTGGAAATGAACTTGGTGTAGTATTCGTAATGGATCAGGATCTCTTCACTGCGTTTTGACGGAGTGATGTAGGTATCTACGGAAGAAAACTCTTCCAGATCTTTCTGAGGAAGCCTCTCCAGGATCCTGGCGGTATACCACGCGTCGGCAAATGCGTCGTGGAATTCCATCGTCTTCTCTATATTCAGATAATTGACTGCCCATTCAAGCGCACGTCTCTGTCTTCCGTCTTCATGCACGTGGGAGAAGATCTTCTGGACATCACGGAACAGAAGAGGGAACGGAAATGGCCAGCGTCCCGTGAGATAGCCATGATCCATATGCCAGCGCACATTTCTCTGAAGCTCGGTCAGATCGCCGGATCCCCAGGTACAGAGCATGGGATCGGGTCCGCACCAAACCAGAAAATCTGCAAAGACCTGTGGGAATGTACGTCTGCCCTGAAGGTCCTTCTCAGTCATATGTATGACATTTCTCGTCATATAGTGCAGTTTTTTATACAGGACCGGGTGGATCGTCTCATGGAAAGTCCCGAGTTCATGAAAGGAAGAGTCCAGTTTGACCGCGCCGATCTCAATGATCTCGAAGGGCATCTTCGGATCTTCCTGCTTTTTTCCATATGGGCACTGGTTCCACTCCAGATCCATCACAATATAATTCAAACGGTTCCGCCTTTCCTGTAAGAGAGCAGCTGATTCTTCTCGTTATTTTACTCAGTATACTCACCCATAGTGGCTTCGTCAATTTGCTCATGAATAATGTGAAATTTCGTCAAATCAGAAACACGAAAAAGCGGATTCGTTTTTTCTTGATGAAATGGGCATGGATTTGTTGAAATTTTGTTTAACTCATCAATGGTACGAATATTCTGTCTGCGGTATACTTGTGACAGTTGTTAATGCGGACCGGAGAGTATGGTTCCGCACGGTATCGATAAGTTTGGAGGATTACATAATGGCAAGTTTATCTCTTGAGCACATCTGTAAAGTGTACCCGAATGGGTTTGAAGCGGTTAAGGATTTCAATCTTGAGATCGCTGACAAGGAATTCATCATCTTCGTAGGACCGTCCGGATGCGGAAAGTCCACCACTCTTCGTATGGTAGCTGGTCTTGAGGAGATCTCCTCCGGAACGCTGAAGATCGGTGATCGTGTTGTCAACGATGTTGAGCCGAAGGACCGTGACATCGCAATGGTCTTCCAGAGCTACGCTCTGTATCCGCATATGACCGTTTATGATAACATGGCATTCTCTCTGAAGCTGAGAAAGACCCCGAAGGATCAGATC
>OMSN01000095.1 GCA_900313765.1 uncultured Eubacteriales bacterium | reverse complement strand
GCAGTAGAAACATTCGAGGAGGAAACTCTGACAGAAAAAGCGGACCTGAGTGAAACCGACGCGGACGAATATGCCGGGGAACCTTCAGAGCCGGAAAATGAATCTGGCGGCAGAGATGAAGATTCAGCGGAAGAAGCCGTTAAGAAGGAAGAGATTGATGAGGAAAATGCCGTCAATCTTGCAATGGATGCAGTCATAAGCGGAATCGATGAGGATAACCTCCCCGGGGAGGCTGAAGCGGCAGATCCCGTCCAGCCGGCGCAGGCGGATGAGAATCTCTGATTCTGACAGAGGGGACAAACATCATGAGTGACAGAGTATATCGCATTTTTATTATCAACCCAGGATCGACTTCAACGAAACTGTCGCTGTTTGAGAACCGTAAGAACGTATTTACCACCGATGTTTTTCATGATTCATCGGTGCTGCTGACCTTTCCGACGATCAATGACCAGCTGGAATACCGCATGAAGGTCATCCATGAGTTCCTTGAGGAGGACCATATTGACATGCGCGGGATCGATGCTGTCGTTGGAAGAGGCGGTGGATGCTATGCAGTCCCGGGCGGGATCTATGAAGTCGATGAGAAACTGATCGAAGATACCCGTGCCCTGAAAGGCGGTCTGTATCATGCGTCCATGCTCGGTGTACAGATGGCGGCGGAGATCCATAAGAAATATGGAGGCCTGTGCATCATGATGGATCCTCCGATCGTGGATGAACTGTGCGATGATGCCCGGATCACCGGCCTGAAGGGTGTGTACCGGAGAGCTGTTTCCCATGCCCTGAATCTGAAGGCGACTGCCCGCCATCATGCGAAGCTGATGGGGAAGCGGTATGACGAATGTAACTTTATCGTGTGCCACATTGACGGAGGGATCTCCATCACTGCGCATGATCACGGTAGGATGATCGATGGAAATGACGCAGGCGGCGGGGAGGGACCATTTACCCCGACCCGGATGGGGAGCCTGGCGATCACGGACGGACGCAGAGTCCTCAAGGACCTGGATGATGAGACGATCCGTGACCTGTGTTCACAGGCCGGCGGGCTGACAAACTGGTTCGGCACTTCCAATTCCGATGTCATTCACAAGATGGTGGAGGACGGAGATGAGGTTGCGGTCCGCGTGTGGAATGCCATGATCTATCAGGTGATCAAATGGATCGGCATGATGAGTACACCTCTGAAAGGGAAGGTTGACGCGATCCTTCTGACGGGAGGACTGTTGAGATTTCCGGAGGTCGGAGAGCGGATCGAGGAAAGCTGCGGCTGGATCGCCCCGGTCTTCCAGTATCCCGGGGAGTTCGAACAGGAAGCGATGGCAGCAGGTGCCATGCGGGTACTGACCGGTGAGGAGCAGATGAAGAAATATCCCGGCAAGCCTGTATGGTCCGGTTTTCATTTTGACCAGATCAAAGAATCCTGACGGGGAGAACCAGTATGAGAAAGTTTGAAGGATTCCAGAAGGGTGTCAATCTCGGAGGATGGATCTCTCAGTTTGATGCATACGAGAAAGAGCACTTTGACAGTTTCATCACCCAGGCGGATATCCGGGATATCGCGTCCCTCGGGTTTGATCATGTCCGGGTTCCGGTGGATTATGTCCTGTTTGAGGAAGAGGACGGTACCCGGAAGGAAGACGGATTCCACTATCTGGAACTGTGCAGGCAGTGGTGCGCGGAGTATGGCCTTCGCATGCTGATCGATCTGCATGAATGCTACGGCTATTCATTTGACCCGCTGAAGAAGGACATGGACCGGGAGAGGTTCTTCTATGACAAAGATCTGCAGGAGCGTTTTCTGAACCTGTGGAGCAGGATCGCATACCGCTTCTCGGATCATCAGGACCAGGTGGCATTCGAGCCGCTCAATGAAGTTGTTCTGAAGGAAGTTGCCAACGCGTGGAACAAGGTGGCCGCTTCTTACATCCGACTCATGAGGACGATCGTTCCTGACAGCTACCTGATCATCGGAGGCGTCTGCTATAACAGCGTGACAAGCGTCCCGCTGCTGGACATTCCGCTGGATGACAAGATCGTGTATAACTTCCATTGCTATGAGCCGATCGTCTTTACCCATCAGGGTGCTTACTGGGTGGATTCCATGCCGCGTGATTTCAGGATCGATTATCCGGGTAAACTGTCGGACTACCTGAATAAGGCCAAAGAGATGGGGCTGTCCGGCGACCTTGCGGGATCTCTCGGAGAGAGTGTGGAGGACCAGACAGGCGAGGCGTTCTTTGAAGCTATCTTTGCCCCGGCACTCGAGAAAGCGGAAAAGGACCAGGTACCGCTCTATTGCGGTGAGTATGGCGTGATCGATCTTGCGGATAAGCACGCTGCTCTTCGCTGGCTGAAAGACATCCATGCTGCGATGGATCGGTATGGGATCGGCAGAGCGCTGTGGAACTATAAAGAGAAGGATTTCGGATTCACAGGGGAGCATTTTGCGGATATCAGGGATGATTTCATCCGGATACTCTGATTTATTACATTATTATAGTCACTTCACAGGCCCGCCCTTGCAGCTCAGAATGCCGGCGCATTCTTCGCTGAGGGGCGGTTCCTGCTATGCGAAATTAGCGATTACACAATTTATTTAGCACTCGAGTATTGACAGTGCTAACAAACAATGCTATGGTTAGGACACACTAGACGATTTATCTGGGGAAGGGGGTTCAACCTGTGATTGTTATTCCGGTTTATAATATGGTGATCCTTCCGGACATTTCGATGACCTTTAAGAAGGACTTTTTTGATGACAGCACGGCCGGCTCGATCCGTGAGGGTGAGAAGGTTCTGTTCCTGTTCAAGAGATCTGATAAGAACAGGAGGAGTCTGACCGGGAAGGATTTTTACCCGATCGGTCTTACCGGCGTTGTTGAAGCGGTGGATGATGACGGTGATATCACTGTACGCTCTGAGGACCGTATGAATATCGGTGATATTATCGTTTCTGAATCTGAGATCTATGCAGATGCTGTGATCCGTCCTGATATCAGGGATGTGTCGGAGGAGGACAAGAAGAAGATTCTTGAAACTCTGAAGGCGAGGATCACGGAGTTTGTTCAGAAGTTCCCGTGGGGGCTGATGGTGCGCACCTATATCAACCGCTGGAAGAATGCGGAAGAATGTGCGACTGCACTCAGTGCGTATCTGACGCTTGATGTGGATGAGCGGTTTGCGATTCTTGCTGCGGATAAGGAATCGGAGCGCCTGGATCTGATCGAGAAGGCGGTCTATGAGTTTATCGCGGTCTCGGATGTTACCAATGAGGCCCAGGAGCATGCGAAGGAGACAAATGAGAAACTCTACCGTGAGGATGCTCTGAAGAAGCAGATCAGTTTTCTGCAGAAGCAGCTGGATGAGATGCATCCGGAAAACATCTCCGATGTCAGGAAGTTTGAGGAGAAGATCGAGAAGTCGGGGATGAATGAGACTGCCCGCAGAGAGGCGGACAAGGTTCTCGGACGCATGAAGCAGGAGGGCAAGGACAGCCATGAGTATGGTCTGCTCTATGACTATCTTGACTTTGTGACGTCTCTGGACTGGAAGAAGGCGAAGTTTAAGAAGATCGACCTGGAGAAGGCGCAGGAGATTCTGGATGAGGATCACTATGGCCTGAAGAAGGTCAAGAACAGGGTCATTCAGCAGCTTGCTGTCATGAGCCTGAACAAGAAGCAGTCCGGCTCGATCCTTCTGTTTGTGGGTGCGCCGGGCACGGGCAAGACCAGTATCGGCCAGAGTATCGCGAAGGCTCTTGGACGTGAGTATGTCCGGATCTCCCTTGGCGGTGTCAGGGATGAAGCTGAGATCAGAGGCCACAGAAGGACATATATCGGCGCCATGCCCGGACGTGTTATGAACGCAATGAAGAATGCGGGCACGTCCAATCCGGTCATTGTGCTGGATGAGGTGGATAAACTGACCCGTGACTACAGCGGTGATCCTTCCAGCGCACTGCTGGAAGTCCTTGATCCGGAGCAGAATTTCAGCTTCACGGATCACTATATGAATGTTCCGTATGATCTGTCGGATGTGCTGTTTGTCTGCACCGCGAATACGACGGACACGATTCCGGAGCCGCTGCTGAACCGTATGGAGGTCATACAGTTCCCGGGTTATACGGCAGTTGAGAAGTTCCAGATCGCGAAGCGTCATCTCCTTCCGAGGGCCAGAAAGGCGACCGGCATCACGGAAGATGCGCTGGAGGTGAAGGATGATGCGATCCGTGCGGTCATTGACAATTACACCATGGAGAGCGGTGTCCGCGGACTGAAGAAGCAGATGGACACTCTGTGCCGGTATGCGGCGGTGGAGATCGTCGAGAACCAGGCCGGTGCTGCAAAGAAGAAGGATTCCGACGGTTCGAAGAAGGCATCGCCGAAGAAGGTGGTGGTAGGACCGGAGGATCTGCGCAAATATCTGGATCAGAAGCCGATCCGGCATGATCAGGTAAAGGAAGAGAAGAGACCGGGTATCGTGACTGGACTGGCCTGGACGGCATCAGGAGGAGAGATCCTCTTTATCGAGACGCTGTTTACGAAGGGGACTGGCAAAGTGGTCGTCACCGGACAGCTTGGCGATGTGATGAAGGAATCGGTTCAGATCGCCATCTCCCTGGTGAAGGCGATGTATCCGGATAAGGTCAAGCTGTTTGCGGAAAATGACCTTCATATCCATGTTCCGGAGGGAGCGATCCCGAAGGATGGTCCGTCTGCCGGAATTACGCTGACGACAGCGCTGGCAAGCCTTGTCACCGGCCGTGAAGTCAGCCCGACCTGGGCAATGACAGGTGAAGTGTCGCTCAGGGGCGGCGTTATGCCGATCGGAGGCCTCCCGGAGAAACTGATGGCTGCCCAGAGGGCAGGGATCACGCAGGTCTTTATTCCAGAAGAAAACCGCGAGGATCTGGAAGAGGTCGCGGAAGAGGTGAGGAGCGCACTGAAGATCTTCCCGGTGAAGAAGGTCAGTGATGTACTCGAGATGCTGAACCTCCAGCCGCTCATTTCCGAGAAAAAAGGAAAAAAGAAGAAGGAAAAGGGGATCGACGCGGATCCGTTCCGCAACGTGGAAGCCTTCTGGGGCGTTCCTGAGAATCCGATCAAGATCCGCCCAGTGGAATAAGAACTTGACAGACAGATCCATATATGGTTCAATCGCAATAACCATATATGGATCTGTTTTTTATTCCGAAGCCATGTTCGGATTACGCATGGGAAGGAGCTGGGATATACCAATGAGCAGCTGTCACAGCTGTCAGGAGTGCCGATCGGCACGCTTCAGAAAGTTCTGGGAGGAGCAACGCGCTCGCCCAGGTACGATACGCTTCAGTGTATTGAGGCAGTGCTCTGGCCGGAAGGAGAGGCGCAGGAGACCTCTGCTCTCAGGGAAGAAACTTCTTACCGGGCGAAGGGCGGGGATGCCTGGGACAGACAGGGAACCTATACGCTTGATGATTACTATGCACTGCCGGATGAGAAACGGGTGGAACTGATAGACGGGGTCTTCTATGACATGGCCGCCCCCAGCGGGGTACATCAGGAACTGATCGGACTGCTGTATCTGATCTTCGCAGGTTATGTGCGAAATAAGAAGGGGACATGCAAAGTCTTCCTGTCTCCGTTTGATGTGCAGCTGGACTGTGACAACCGGACCATGGTGGAGCCTGATCTGCTGGTTATCTGCAGGCGGGAGAAGATCCGGATGCGCGGTATCTATGGAGCGCCCGATCTGGCGATTGAGATCGTCTCCCCTTCGTCCAGGAAGAAGGATCTGATCCTTAAGACTCAGAAGTATGAACACGCAGGCGTCAGGGAGTACTGGATCATAGATCCGCAGAAGAGGCAGGTTATCATATATGACTTTGCGCATGAGAACTATCCGGCGATCTTCGGCTTTGAGGACCGGATTCCGGTCGGAATCTGGGATGGGGATCTGACAGTTGACTTCTCTGAAATAAGTGAAGAGATCGCATATCTGTATGAGGAGGGCATGGAGACAGAATGAGAGTCGGAATCGGATATGATGTACACAAGTTCGCTGAGGGGAGAAAACTGATCCTGGGCGGGGTGGAGATACCGTATGAGAAGGGACTGCTGGGGCATTCGGATGCGGACGTGATCGTCCATGCGATCATGGACGCGCTGCTCGGCGCAGCGGCGCTGGGTGACATCGGGCAGCATTTCCCGGATACCGATCCCCGGTATGAAGGGATCTCGAGCATCACGCTCCTTGAGAAGGTCGGTGAACTGCTGGACGAGCATAACTATGTGGTTGGGAATATTGATTCGATCATCATAGCCCAGAGGCCGAAGATGATGCCGCATCTGCCGCAGATGCGGCAGAATGTGGCGGATGCGCTGCATATCGATGTGGACAGGGTTTCGATCAAGGCAACGACGGAAGAAGGCCTTGGCTTTACCGGACGCGGGGAAGGGATCGCTGCCCAGGCGACCTGTGCGCTGGAAGACCTCCGTGACGCGATTGCGGACATGAAGATGCAGGAGGGCTGCGCAGCATGCCCCGGATGCGCAAAGCAGGTTTGACAAATACGCTGACCGTGCATAAACTTGTAGAAGATTGACACACAGGCAGAAAAAGGAGAATGTGCCATGCTGTTCTACAATACGTTAAATAAGAAGAAGGAAGAGTTTGTACCGATCGTACCGGGTAAGGTTTCCATCTATGTCTGCGGACCTACGGTATATGATTTCATCCATATCGGCAATGCGCGTCCGATGATCGTGTTTGACACCCTGCGCCGCTATCTGGAGCACAAGGGATATGAGGTCAACTACGTATCCAATTTTACTGACGTGGACGACAAGATCATCAAGAAGTCCATCGAGGAAGGGATCTCCGCGCAGGAAGTCGCAGAGCGCTATATCAAAGAGTGCAAGCAGGATATGGAGCACATGAATGTGCGCCCTGCATCCACCCATCCGAGGGCGACTCAGGAGATCGGCGGAATGATCGGGATGATCTCTGACCTGATTGAGAAGGGATATGCCTACGAGAAGAACGGGACGGTTTATTTCCGCACCAGAAAGTTCAAGGAGTACGGCAAGCTTTCCCATAAGAACCTGGATGATCTTCGCTCAGGCGGAAGAAGCCTGCTGGTCACAGGTGAAGACGAGAAGGAAGATCCGCTCGATTTCGTCCTGTGGAAGCCGAAGAAGGAAGGAGAGCCTTACTGGGAGTCTCCCTGGAGCGACGGCAGACCGGGCTGGCACATTGAGTGCTCTGTCATGGCGAAGCATTATCTCGGAGCGACCATCGATATCCATGCAGGCGGCGAGGATCTGGTCTTCCCGCACCATGAGAATGAGATCGCACAGTCCGAGTGCTGCAACGGTGTTCCGTTTGCGAACTACTGGCTGCACAATGCATTCCTGAATATTGACAACCGCAAGATGTCCAAGTCTCTGGGCAATTTCTTCACGGTCCGTGAGATCGAGAAGCATTATGACCTGCAGATCCTGCGCATGTTCATGCTGAGCGCACACTACAGAAGCCCGCTGAACTTCTCCCATGACCTGATGGAGAGCGCGAAATCTTCCTATGAGAGAATCTGCAATGCGG
Source organism: uncultured Eubacteriales bacterium (assembly GCA_900313765.1). GTDB lineage: Bacteria > Bacillota > Clostridia > Lachnospirales > Lachnospiraceae > Porcincola. Next base: position 4,114 of record OMSN01000095.1, on the reverse strand, counting down.
TCGACAACCTGAACTTCCTGATCCAGAATGCGAAGACGGAAGAGATGAGCGAGGCAGAGGCCGGGAAGGCGAAAGAACTGGACGGCTTCACGCAGCAGTTTGACGCAGCCATGGATGATGACATCAACACGGCAGATGCATTTGCGGCAGTCTTTGACCTGGTACGTTTCGCCAACAGCGAAGTGAGCGCGGACAGCTCGAAGGCATTCGCACAGGCGGTCAAGGACGAGATCCTGATGCTCGGGGATATTCTGGGCATGAAGTTTGAGAAGAAGGCAGAGGTTCTGGATTCTGACATCGAGGCTCTGATCGAAGAGCGGCAGGCTGCCAGAAAGGCGAAGAATTTCGCAAGAGCGGATGAGATCCGTGACCAGCTGGCAGGTATGGGAATCACCCTGCTTGACACCAGGGAGGGCGTCAAGTGGAAGAGAGCCTGAAAAAGGACAGTTATGAGGGGCCGGATGGGCTGATATGTCAGGAGACGGATCTTGCGTCTCTCATGGACAGGGTACTGGATCTGCCGCAGAGGGACTGGTCGCAGTATTCTCCGCTGACTCTTGCCTGGATCGGGGATACGGTCTGTGATCTGGTGGTGAGATATGCGCTGCTCAAGCGTGCCAACATGCAGACGGACAAACTGCACCGGAAGGCTTCTTCTATCGTCAATGCAAGATCGCAGGCGAAACGGATGGAAGAGATCCGGACAAAACTGACTGATCGAGAGATGTCGATCTATCGGAGAGGCAGAAATGCCAATCCGGGTCATACAGCCAAGAATGCGGACCGCAGTGAATATCTGGAAGCAACCGGATTCGAATGCCTGATCGGATATCTGTATCTGGAAAGGCAGTACAGCAGACTCCTGGAACTGATGGGAGAGATAGGATAACAGGAATGGGATTAGAGACAGCAGAGAATAACGTGTCCATGATAGAAGGCCGCAATGCAGTCCGTGAAGCATTCCGTGCCGGCAAGACCATAGACCGGCTCTTTGTGCAGGATGGCCTGAAGGACGGTCCGGTGATGGACCTGATCCGCCGGGCAAAGAAGGCGGATGCGCTGGTTGACTATGTGCAGAAGGACCGGCTGGACCAGATGTCAGAGACCGGAAGGCATCAGGGTGTGATCGCGCAGATTGCAGCCTATGAGTATGCCGAGGTGGAGGACATTCTGAAAAAGGCACAGGATAAGGGAGAAGCACCTTTCATATTCCTGCTGGACGAGATCTCGGATCCTCACAATCTGGGCGCCATTATCCGTACCGCCAATCTGTGCGGAGCACACGGAGTCATCATACCGAAGCGCAGGGCTGTCGGCCTGACTGCCACTGTCGCGAAGGCCAGCGCGGGTGCGATCCATTATACTCCGGTCGCCCGCGTGAACAATATGGCCCAGACGATCGAAGAACTGAAGAAAGAGGGTCTCTGGTTCGTGTGCGCGGATATGGACGGAGAGATTATGTACGATCTGAACCTGACCGGCCCCATCGGCGTGGTGATCGGAGCTGAAGGCAGCGGTGTCGGAAGATTGGTGAAGGAGAAATGCGACTTCATCGCTTCCATCCCGATGAAGGGAGATATAGACTCTCTGAATGCATCCGTGGCTGCAGGCGTCCTCGCGTACGAGATCGTACGGCAGAGAATGAAGAAATAGAGGAATATTCAGCAGAAACCGCATAAAGAAGCGCTACAGGCGTAAAATATGCTTGAATGTGCCCTCTGACCTGTGCTAATATGTCATTTGTGCCGCACGTCCGGCATTTATTTGACATGGATAAGGAGTAATAGAGGTTATGAAGATCTTTCTGACAATTATCTTTCTGGCAGTGTGTGTAGCACTGGCTGTTATAGTTCTGATGCAGGAAGGAAAGTCTGCGGGACTTGGTTCCATCGGTGGTATCGGTGATTCCTACTGGGGCAAGAACAAGAGCAGATCCATGGAAGGAAATATGGTCAAGATCACAAAGATTCTTGCGGCTGCGTTCCTTCTGATCGCGCTTGCGCTGAACATGATCCCGGATAAGAAGACTTCCACCACGACTCCTGTAACGGCACAGACTGAGGCCATGACTGAGAATGCATCTGCTCAGAGCGTTGAGACAGAGGCTGTGGCCGCTGCGACCGAAGCGGAGCAGGCTGTTGCAGAAACGGAAGCCTGAATTCCAAAAAACAATTGACACGGGTTCTACACTGTGATAGAATCCGTGTCGTTGACAAAACTGTCAATAAGCTGCTGTGGCTCAGTCGGTAGAGCGTCACATTGGTAATGTGGAGGTCACCAGTTCGATTCTGGTCAGCAGCTTTTTTTTATTGCATGAACACAATATAGTCTGCTGAAAACCGGGAGATATCTCCCGGTTTTTTGCATTGTTTCGGTTCAGCGTACCATAACGGGGCCGGATTTGATACACTGGCAGCAGACGGTAATCTGCCGCTAAGGCAGCAGAGTGAACGGTTTCAGGAGGATAAGTGAATTGAAACTACTACATCTGGGAGATCTGCACCTGGGGAAATCTCTGGGGGAGTTTGATCTGATCAAAGATCAGGAATACGCACTGGAACAGGTTCTGAGGATCGCACAGGAGCAGAAGGCTGACGGGGTGCTGATCGCCGGTGACGTCTATGATAAGGCGATTCCGAGCGAGGCTGCGACAAGGCTGCTGGATGGATTTCTGTCTGCGCTTGCAGAGAGGAAAGTGCAGGTTTTCATGATCAGCGGCAACCATGATTCGGATGAACGTCTGAATTACGGGAGCAGTCTGTTCGAGGAGAACGGAATCTTTATATCATCGGTGTTCGACGGCACGCTGCATGGAAGAACCGTCAGGGACGCATTCGGCGAAGTGTGCATCTGGATGCTGCCTTTTGTTAAAGCGTCGCAGGTGAGACATTTTTATCCGGACGAGAAGATAGAATCCTATGAGGACGCGGTCCGGGCGATCCTTGCACATGCTGATATTGATCCTTCAGGACGAAATGTTCTCGTCGCGCATCAGTTTGTTGCCGGGAGCAGCGCTGATCCGGAACTTGCAGGATCGGAAGGGATAGCGGTGCAGAATGTCGGCCTGGTTGAAAAGATCGGTTCCGGCTGTTTTGATGCCTTTGACTATGCAGCTCTGGGGCACATTCACTCTCCACAGAAAGTTGGAAGAGAGACGGTCCGATACTGTGGATCGCTTCTGAAATATTCCCTCAGTGAGGCCATGAACACAAAATCTGTTCCGGTTATCACCCTTGGTGCAAAGGGGGATGTGAAGGTGGAACTGGTTCCGCTTCATCCGATGCGGGATCTTCGGCACATCAGAGGCCCCATGAAGGCTCTGCTCTCTCCGGAGAATGTGGAATCGCCGGGAGATTTTATATACGCGACACTCACAGATGAAGACCTCATCAATGACGTGATGCAGATCTTTCAGCAGGTTTACCCCTGTACGGTAAAGATCGATTACGATAATTCGTATACACGGCAGATCGAACAGGTGGATCTGTCCGGTCCGGCGAACCACCGTTCATTTTCAGATCTGATCTCTGACTTCTACCTGCAGATGTATGGAAATGATATCAGCGCCGAGGAGATGGAGATCATGCGGCAGGCGGCAAAGGAGGCGGGAGTTATCGATGAGACCGATTAAACTGATCATAAGTGCCTTCGGCCCGTATGCAGACACGATGCCGGAGATCAATTTCACACAGTTTGAGGAGAAGGGGTTGTTTCTGATATCCGGCGATACCGGGGCGGGGAAGACGACGATCTTTGATGCGATCTGTTTTGCTCTGTTCGGAAAGACCAGCGGCAGCTACCGGGATACGAAGAATCTTCGAAGTGAATACGCCAGGGATAACACGCCAAGCTTCGTGGATTTTTATTTCTCCCATCAGGGGAGACAGTATCATGTCTGGAGACAGCCGTCTTATGAGAGAAAAAAACTCAGAGGCAGCGGTGTCATTCAGGAAGATGAGAAGGCGGTCCTCTATGAAGAGGGAAAGCCCCCTGTGGAAGGGCTGACGAAAGTCAATACTGCGCTCAGGAACCTGCTTGGCATCGATGACAAACAGTTCAAGCAGATCGCCATGATCGCCCAGGGGGAATTCTGGGATCTTCTGAATGCCAAGAC
>OMSN01000077.1 GCA_900313765.1 uncultured Eubacteriales bacterium | reverse complement strand
CTGAAGGCATCTAAGCGTGAAGCCCCCCTCGAGATGAGATATCCCAAGACCCCTTAGAGAGAATGAGGTAGATAGGACAGAGGTGGAAGTGCAGTAATGCATGGAGCTGACTGTTACTAATCGGTCGTAAGCTTGTCCTAGGTATAGGTTCAAAAAGATGTTGAAGGATTAGATTTTCGTGTGCGGTTTTCAAGGTATAAACAGGCATCGGTTTCAGACCGGTGCTTTTTTTATTGATTAAAATACAGCGTGACGATATAATTTTCTTTGCTACAGACTGTAAGGAACACCGGCAGGCGGCCAATCGCAGAAAGGCGATGGCACTGTCGGACATAATTCATGAAGTAAGAGGGAACATTGCATGATTGCAATCTGTGATTATGATGCGGGCAATATCCGAAGCGTGCAGAGAGCATGCGCGCATCTTGGATATGAATACAAACTTACAAGAGACAGGAACGAGATCCTGGGTGCGGACCATGTCATCCTTCCCGGAGTTGGTTCATTTGGCAAAGCCATGGAGAACCTGCACGCATACGGGATTGATGAAGTTCTTTATGAGGTCAGGGAAAAGGGTACTCCGATTCTGGGGATCTGCCTGGGGCTGCAGCTCTTCTTTGAAGAAAGTGAAGAATCTCCGGGAGTGAAAGGTCTGGGGCTGATGAAAGGCCGCATCATCCGTATTCCGGATCAGAACGGTACTCTTAAGATCCCGCATATGGGATGGAACTGTCTTGAATACCCATGCAGAGGAAAACTGTTCGAAGGCATTCCGGAGAATACCTATGTTTATTTTGTGCACAGTTACTATCTGCCTGTGAACAGACCGATGACGGACGGCAGTGACGGGACAATGATCACTGCGGCCGCACAGTACGGTGTTCGTGTCGGCGGCAGTGTAGAGAAGGATAATCTGTTTGCCTGCCAGTTCCACCCGGAGAAGAGCGGTGACTGGGGACTGAAGATCCTCGACAATTTTCTGAGATTATAACAGCAGGACTTTTCCTGGATCTGACAGATAGGAGTGAGATCATTCATTATGCTTACAAAGAGGATCATCCCCTGCCTGGATGTAAACAACGGCAGGGTTGTAAAAGGCGTCAATTTCGTCAATCTGAGAGATGCGGGCGATCCGGTCCAGATCGGTGCTGCCTATGATAAAGCAGGAGCCGATGAACTGGTATTTCTGGACATCACAGCTTCCAGTGATGCGAGACGGACAGTGGTAGATATGGTAAGACGGGTCGCTGAGACAGTCTTTATCCCGTTCACGGTTGGCGGCGGTATCCGGACCGTAGAAGATTTCCGGGAGATCCTGAGGGAAGGTGCGGACAAGATCTCTGTGAACACAGCAGCGATCCTGAATCCGGATCTCATCTCGGATGCAGCGGACAAGTTCGGTTCACAGTGTGTGGTTCTTGCAATTGACGCGAAGCGCAGGGAAGACGGGAGCGGATGGAATGTGTACCGCAACGGCGGCCGTATCGACATGGGCATCGATGCTGTCGAGTGGGCAATGAAGGCGGACCGGCTCGGCGCCGGAGAGATTCTTCTGACATCCATGGACTGTGACGGTACCAAAGCCGGTTATGACCTGGAGCTGACAAGGACAATCGCTGAAAACGTCAAGATCCCTGTGATCGCCTCCGGAGGCGCCGGAACCCTGGATCATTTCTACGATGCACTGACAGAGGGAAAGGCAGATGCGGCGCTGGCTGCATCCCTGTTCCATTACAAGGAACTGGAGATCCGTCAGGTGAAGGAGTATCTGAGAGAGCGGGGCGTACCGGTACGGCTCTGAGACGCGATGCGCCGGATCAATGCATGGACGATAGGAGATAACACAGATGGCTGCGATCACTAATGACTGGCTGGAACCACTTTCGGCAGAATTCCGCAAGCCCTATTACGCGGAGCTGTATAAAAAAATAAAAGCTGAATATGCCATGTTCCAGGTGTATCCGCCCGCGGGGGATATCCTGAACGCATTTCATTTCACTCCGCTGGGCAAGGTCAAGGTCGTCATTCTCGGGCAGGATCCATACCATGAACCCGGGCAGGCGCATGGGCTGAGTTTCTCCGTGAAGCCGGGCATCCAGATCCCGCCGTCCCTGGTCAACATCTATCAGGAACTGCATGACGATCTGGGGTGTACCATACCGGATAACGGATGCCTTACAAAATGGGCAGAGCAGGGAGTTCTTCTGCTCAATTCCGTTCTCACGGTCCGTGCCCATCAGGCTTTTTCACACGCAGGATTTGGATGGCAGAATTTCACGGACGCAGCGATCCGTGCTGTAAATGCGCAGGATCGTCCCATCGCGTTCATTCTCTGGGGGAGGAGTGCCCAGGACAAATGCAGTATGCTGGACAATCCGAAACATCTGGTCCTGAAGAGTCCGCATCCCAGCCCGCTGTCTGCGTACAGAGGGTTCTTTGGGAGCCGTCCTTTTTCGAAAGTCAACCGTTTCCTGGAAGAGAACGGAGTGGAACCGGTCGACTGGCAGATTGAGAATATAGGGCATTGATGAGAGAACGGAGAGTCTTGAGCTCTGAGATCACATAATGTCTTTGAGATTTGGATACAATTCCCATATGTGCAAATGTTGATTTGGCAGCGGCATTGTGCTAGCATGATTGTGCAGCACATCGCCGCTTTTTTATTTCTCCGGCGGCAATTTCCTGTCAGGAATCATTCGATTCACTATTTCTGTCTGCAGCAGATCCGTCACATATTAAGTTCAGTCTGTTTACGGAAGGAGTCTGTTTTGATCACATATTCTGAATTTCTCAATCGCATTAAAGAAGAGGTATCAGATCTGGTGGAGGATGGATATACGGTGCAGATCGTACCGGTGCGAAGAAACAATGCAGTCATGCTGGACAGCATGATGATCACACGGCCGGGGGACCGGATCTGCCCGAACATCTATTTGAATACATTGTATGAGTGGCACAGGGAAGGCATGAGCATCCGGCGTATCGCAGACCGGATCCTGATGCAGTATCGGCAGGCAGTGCCGGATGGTGCGCTGGATGTGGAAGGTCTTCTGAGCAGGGATACGGTCTGCGGCAATATTGTGTACCGTGTCGTGAACCGTTTCCGGAACCGGGATCTTCTTGATGAGGTCCCGCACCGGGATCTCCTGGACCTGTCGCTGGTCTTCTATATCCTGGTAAAGAATGCAGTGATTGGAGACGGGGCGGTAATGGTGCGCAGAGAACATCAGAAGCTGTGGGGCATGAGCGACGAAGAACTGGATCATGCTGCCAGGACCAATACACCGGTGCTCCTGCCTCCGCAGCTCATGAGTATGGAGGAGATGCTCGGAGAGCTTGGAGCAATCCACGGCCCCTTCCCAGAAGCAGAAAACGGAGAAGAGGACAGCGGCCAGGATAACCCGGAAAATATGGAAGACTGTCACGATTCTCCCATCTATGTCCTCACCAACACGGACAGGCAGTTTGGCGCCTGCTATATGGCAAGGAAGGATATTCTTGGCAGCCTTGCCGCGAAGGAGGCGGATAATCTGTATATTCTTCCCAGTTCGGTTCATGAATGCATGATTATACCGGTTCGGTTCGGACAGGATCCGGAGGACCTGGGAGCGATGGTCCGGGAGATCAACAGGACACAGGTGGAGGCGGAGGAATACCTGTCAGACAGTGTATATTATTACGACAGGCAGACGGATCGCCTGGAGATTGCCGCATAAAAAAAGCCTCCGGCTCAGCCGGAGGCCTTACAGACGCATCTGGAGGGAATCGAACCCCCGCCACACGGTACCGGAAACCGTTGCTCTATCCCCTGAGCTACAGATGCACGTGGCTGTTTAGACGGTGAACATCTTAGCATAGCAACCAGTTAAAGTCAAATGAGAAAAAACTTTCTTAAATCGATATCCTGGAATTATTAATGAATTGCAATTGTTATAAAACTCAATTATAATTATTAGTAGTTTTTTGGGAGAAATTAATAAAGGGTATTGAATTTGGGACTGGAGGCTTTGCCATGATAGATAATTTCAGAGAATGGCTGTCTGACAATCTGCGCTATATCATGCTTGGACTGGCAGTGGTGCTGGTAATTATTATCGGAGTGTGCATCTTTCGACTGATCGGGGGACCATCCTCCTCCAAGAAGAAAGAGACGGGTAAGAAAACAACGGCTGTCACGACCAGTCAGAAAGACGAGAAGTCGACAGAGTCCTCCGGATCGGGATCCGTACCGAAGGCATCTGTGAACCTGACACAGGATGATCCGGATCTTCTCGCTCTTACGCAGAAGTATTACAAGGCAGTTGCGGCGAAGGATTCCGCAACGCTTGCCACGATCGTGGACCCGTGGAATGATACCGTTCAGAGTGAGACCTTCAGCAGTGATATCGAGAATTATAACAATATCTCTACGTATTCCAAGGACGGACCGGTGGATGATTCCTCACTGGTATATGTCTACTGTGAGTGCAAACTGCCGAATATCAGCACAGCAGTTCCCAGCCTCAGGCAGCTGTTCGTCACAAAGAATGACAGCGGTGACCTGGTAATCTCTGACTGGAGCCAGTATCAGGATTTCGTCACAGACTCCAACAAGAGTGAGGATGTGCAGTCCCTGATCCGCGAAGTCAATGCGAAGTGCCAGCAGCTTGCCGAAACCGACGAAGATCTGAAGGCTTACCTTGAATCTCAGGGTATCGGTACCTCCGGCGAGGATTCAACCGAATCGAATTCCTCCGGCGGCTCTTCCTCTAACAACGCTCCGGTTTCCGGCGGAACCGCAGTCGCAACAGACGGCGTCAATGTACGTGCGGAAGGAAGCACCAACGGAGCAGTGCTTGCAACACTCTATCCCGGACAGGAAGTCAATGTGGTTTCCTCCGAGGGTGACTGGACGCATATCACATTTACGAATTCTTCCACAGGCGGTACGATCGACGGATATGTATCGACACAGTACCTGCAGTTCAGCGGCGGCAGCAGCAGTACATCCACATCGGGATCCACTGCGCAGACCACAGCACAGGATGCTGCGGCAGACTCTGCTGCATAATATATGACTGGATCCGGTTTTCATCTGACAAAAAGCTGCCGCAAGATTCTTTGCGGCAGCTTTTCACAATATCATTAAAGAAATGGCACTGTGCTATGAGACTGAATAAGTATCTGAGTTCACACGGGGTGTGTTCCAGAAGAGAGGCAGACCGACTGATCGGGGATGGAAGAGTCGCTGTGAACGGACAGGAGGCAGTGATCGGCCAGACGGTGGAAGATACGGATGTGGTCACGGTTGACGGAGTGGCAGTGACAGAGACAGTAAGGGAGATCTTCCTTGCAGTCTATAAACCTCGCGGCGTGGTCGTGACAACTGACAGGACCTGGGGGGATCCGGTCCTGGAAGACATCGTAACGTGCACGGAGCGAGTCTTTGCAGTAGGCAGGCTGGACAAGGAATCCGAAGGCCTGATCCTCATGACCAACAACGGAGAAGCTTCAAACAGGATCCAGAAGGCCCGTGAGCGGCATGAGAAGGAGTATATCGTGACGGTTGACCAGCCGGTCACGGAACCTTTCCTGAAGAAAATGAGTGATGGTGTACGTCTGGAGGAACTGGGAAGGACCACGCGAAAATGCAAGGTCAGCAAGATCGATGAATATCGATTCAATATCATCCTGACAGAAGGGATGAACCGGCAGATCCGCAGGATGTGCAGTGCGTTTGGATACAATGTGACAGCACTGAAGAGAATCCGGATCATGAACATCTCGCTGGGGAACCTGAAAGAAGGAGAATACAGAGAGCTGACCGATGAAGAGACTGCGCAGCTGAAGGCTCTCGCAGGGTTGAAGGAATAACGTATCGGATGTATGTTCGCAGACAGAGTAAGAGATGCAGACAGCCGGTGCGGGTTGAAGATACAGACAAGAGGAACAGGTATGGCACAAGACAGCAGGATCGATCGCATGAAAGAGCTCGTCCGGATACTGGACGAGGCCAGCAGGGCTTATTATGTCGAAAACAGGGAGATCATGAGCAATCTGGAGTTTGATGCGCTCTATGATGAACTGGCTGCGCTGGAGGAAGAGACAGGGATCGTACTTGCCTCCAGCCCGACGCAGAAGGTTGGCTACGAGGCAGTGGACGACCTGCCCAAGGAAGACCATGACAGTCCCATGCTCTCACTGGGTAAGACCAAGGACAGGGAAGAGATGCGATCCTTTGTCGGCACGCATACCATCCTTCTGAGCTGGAAACTGGACGGCCTCACGGTGGTTCTGACGTACAGCGGCGGGCAGCTTCAGAAGGCGGTTACACGCGGGAACGGTGTGACGGGAGATGTGATCACTCCGAATGCGAAGGTGTTCCGCAACATTCCGCTCAGGATCGCGTATCAGGGAGAACTGGTGCTTCGCGGGGAGGCAGTCATCACCTATCCGGATTTTGAGAAGATCAACGAGTCGATCGGAGAGAGCGGCGCACAGTATAAGAATCCGCGCAACCTGTGCAGCGGTTCCGTGAGGCAGCTCAACAGTGAGATCACGGCACAGCGCAGCGTCCGGTTTTATGCGTTTGCCCTTGTGAAGGCGGACGGCGTGGACTTCCATAATTCCAGAGCGAAGCAGTTTGAATTCCTGGAGCAGCAGGGATTCGAAGTGGTAGAATATATGCCGGTAACCGCACAGAACCTGGATGACGCATTTGCGTATTTTGAAGAGAAGATCAAGACCTTCGAGATCCCTTCAGACGGACTGGTTGCCCTGTATGACGATATTGCATACGGGGAGTCCCTGGGCCGCACGGCGAAGACACCCCGCAACGCTCTGGCGTTCAAATGGCAGGATGAACAGGCGGTGACGCACCTTCGGGAGATCGAATGGAGCCCGTCCAGGACAGGCCTGATCAATCCGGTTGCGATCTTTGATCCGGTGGAACTGGAAGGGACCACAGTCTCCAGGGCGAGCGTTCACAATATCAGTATCCTCCGTTCTCTGAAGCTGGGAATCGGAGACGAGATCACCGTCTACAAGGCCAATATGATCATCCCTCAGATCGCGGAGAATCTTACCTGTTCTGATTCGGTGAAACTGCCTGACAGGTGTCCGGTGTGCGGGGAGCCGACATCCGTCCATGACTCGCAGGGAACACAGACTCTGTTCTGCGACAATCCGGAATGCGCGGCGAAGAAGATCAAGTCCTTTACACAGTTTGTGTCCAGAGATGCCATGAACATAGAAGGGCTCTCGGAGATGACACTGGAGAA
>OMSN01000104.1 GCA_900313765.1 uncultured Eubacteriales bacterium | reverse complement strand
TGCGTCTTGCTGACGTTGACCCGGATGTTTACTTCCGCTGTATCACTGTCGGTCACAGTCAGGTAGCAATATCCATTCTGAGCGTCACCACCCTGGTATCCGATTCCTGCAGCTTTGCCCATGAAACGGTATTCGCCCGGCTCCAGATCTGAGGTACCGAAGCTGACGCTTCCCGGCTCACCGATCCGGTCTGCCTTATGACTGCGCCGTTCCCACCAGGTATGACCTGTCTCATCGTCTACACATTTTTTATCAATATCGATCCAGTAATGGTCTGCATGGTCGGCCTTTGTGAAGGTTGCCACAGCCAGTTCGCCGCGAACAACACTTCCCTTGTCAATACTGCAGGTAAATGGTCCGACATCTCCATTCTTCCGGACATTGATCTCAACGATATCCGTGTTCAGCCAGTTGTTTCCGTCAAAGGTAACCTGGGCAAATACTCTCTTGACTCCCGGCTCCCACCAGCTCATCCACGTGCTGAAGTTTCCGGCAGCGTCAAACTGGTCTCCGTTCCTTTCCGGCCGGCTTTCTTCCCAGAATCCCTCTCCGTCAAAGAGACGGACTGCACGGATCTTATCTTCTGCACGCTTCGGGGATACTGTGATGCGAACATCCTTATTGACCAGGGTATCTGTTGCATCTACCTCGATGGCCAGCCTGTCTGCATCCGGCTTTTCTATGACTGGAATCGAGCACTCTACCCGTGTTCCCTCATAGTCGTATGCTTCGGCCGAAACAGCAATCTTAAGGTTTCCTCCCGCGCCAACGGCTTCCAGTTGTTTTTTTGTGATCGTAACGCTGAGGCTGTCATCCTCTGTCCAGTTGTTGAACAGGTCCCTTGCATCGTCATCATCTGTATCCTGCCATACATTTACAGACAGATTCTCACCGTTCTCCGGCATCCTTGCCTCGAAAGTGAAGTCATCTTCCGTTGTCAGATAAGCAGGCAGATTTTCCGGTAGACTGACTTTCAATTTACCCTTATGCGAATTGACCGTGATCGTCACCGGATCAGATTCTACCGGATCACCAGAGGAATAATGTGCCCTGGCCACTACTTTATAAGTACCGGAATTGCCATAACTCCTGGATTCTGTCCAGGATTCACCGCCTCCGTTGTTATCGATCCAGCCATGATTCCAGTTGCCAGTGCTGTCAAAGTCAAACGCGACCTCAATCCATTCGGCATTCGGTGCGAGAACAGAGAATGAATAGTCTTCTCTCGTCTTCAGATCTGTTTTATCTACAAGCAGGGATACAGTACCTTCTTCTATGGCAGGATCTGTGATGTTCAGAATAACCGGACCATCATCTGCCTCACGCCCCTCATAACCGACACCGCATGCTTTCGCTCTGACCTCATATGTCCCAGGCTCTAACTCTGCGGTTGCAATGTATGCGGTTCCATATGTATCTGTATGTGCCCAGGCGCCGACCCCTTCCCGGTTGGATCCGTCTATCCTTTCAAGATCCACCCAGTAATGATCTGCGTGCGTAGATTCGTCGTAAGTAACCTTCGCCATCTCACCGCGTGAAACTGTGGGCGTATCCAGGCTGAATCTAAATGCTCCGACTTGACCGCTCTGAGTAACCGTGACCGCTGCAGGCTCAGTGGTATACCAGGTTGGTCCATCATCAAGCATTACTTTTGCATATATCGTATAGACGCCCTCACTCCACCAACTGTGTCTAACGCTGAAGTTGCCCTGACTGTCAAAACGCCATCCATCATTCTCCGGAGTGATGTCTCTGCCATTCTCCCAGAAATCGCTGCCATCGAAGAAACGGACAGCTGCTATCTTCTTTCCGTCCTGTTTCGGGAAGACATTGATCCACACATCCTGATTGACCGGAGCGCTATCCGAACTCACGGTGATGCCGACAATTTCTTCATCCGCCTGCTTCAGGAGCGGGATCGCCCATTCCCGCCGTTTTTCCTCATATCCTACTGCCCAGGCTTTCATTTCAACCTTGACCTGGTTTCCTTCTCCAGCCTGTGCCACCTCATCTTTGCTGATGACTGCATGGATCGCATCCCCGATCGAAGGATCATCATTTGTATTGATCTCAAGCAGGGGAACTCTGTCTTCTCCATCCTCCGGATCATACCAGACATTCACTTCCATGCCTTCCGCATTCGCCGGTCTGTTGAAAGTAAAGTCAAGGCCGTCCTCGCCATAGATCAGGGTTCCTGGAAGATCAGGGAATTCCGCATCCAACGGTCCGTTCGGAGCGCTCACTCTTATCTCAACCGGGGCAGAATCTCTCCAGTCACCTTCATTACCAGAATAATAAGCCCTGGCTACCATCTTATAGGTGCCGGAATTCCTGTAGCACACATCGCGCGCCATGGAATCTTCATCTACACCATCACGCCACCATTCATTGTTCTCATAGTCAAAGAACAGTTCGACACGGGATGCGCCGGGAGCATATACTGAATAGTCAATAGCTTCATCTGTAAGCGGCTCCTGCTTACTTACATTCAGCAGTATTTCTCCTGCAGCAGTACCAGAATCTGTGATGATCAGAATAACCGGACCATCATCCGCGTCACGCCCTTCATAACCGACACCGCTTGCTTTCGCTCTGACCTCATATGTCCCGGGCTCAAACTCCGCGGTTGCAATGTATGCTGTTCCATATGTATCTGTATGTGCCCAGCTGCCGTATCCTTCCCGGTCAGATCCATTTATCCTCTCAATATCCACCCAGTAATGATCTGCGTACTGAGACTCGCCGTAAGTAACCTTCGCTATCCCGCCGCGTGCTACTGTGGGCGTATCCAGGCTGAATGCAAATTCTCCGACATTCCCTGTCTGATTAACCGTGACCACTACAGGCTCAGTGGTATACCAGACTGGTCCATCATCAAGCATTACTTCTGCATATATCGTTCCCAGAAACCGTTGCCATCGAAGAAACGGACAGCCGCTATCTTCTTTCCTTCCTGTTTCGGAAAGACCTTGATCCGCACATTCTGATTGACCGGAGCGCTGTCCGAACTCACGGTGATGCCGACAATTCCTTTATCGGCATGCTTCAGGAGCGGGATCACCCATTCCCGGCGGTTTTCCTCATATCCCACTGCCCAGGCCTTCATTTCAACCTTGACCTGGTTTCCTTCTCCGGCCTGCGCCACCTCATCCTTACTGATGACTGCATGGATCGCATCCCCGATCGAAGGATCATCATTCGTATTGATCCCAAGCAGAGAGACTCCGCCGTCTCCTCCTACCGGATCATACCAGACATTCACTTCCATGCCTTCCGCATTCGCCGGTCTGTTGAAAATAAAGTCAAGACCGTCCTCACCATAGGTCAGGAATCGGGGAAGATCCGGGAATTCCACATCCAGCGGTCCGTTCGGAGCATTCACGCTTATATCAACCGGGTCAGATTCTCTCCAGTCATCTTCATTATCAGAATAATAAGCCCTGGCCACCATCTTATAGGTGCCGGAGTTTCTGTAGTTCATACTGCGCGCCATGGAGTCATCATCTGCACCATCGCGCCACCATTCATTGTTCTCATAGTCAAAGAATAGTTCGACACGGGATGCACCGGGAGCAAAGACGGAGTAATAACAGTTTTCTCCCGTCTGCAGATCTTTCTTGTTTACATCCAGGTATACTATGTCCTCTGCTATCTCAGAGTCTTGAACTGTCAATTCACGTTCGTTATCTGAACTGTGCCCCTGATACCCGGCAATACCGCCTGCCTCCGCTCTCAGGAGATACTGACCGGGCTCCATATCGATGGTCGCAATATATGCGGTTCCGGCTTTATCTTTGTGCGCACGACTGTCAAACCTTTTCCAGTCAGACCCGTTCCATTTATCAATATCCACCCAGTAGCTATCCGCATTATCCGCATTATCGTAGGTGACCTCCGCGAACTCTCCCCGCACGACTGTTGAAGTATTCAGGGTGAAATCAAAAGGTCCAACCTCGCCATATTGTTCTGCTGTAATCCGGATCACATTGGAGGTGATCCACTCATCGCTGCCTTCAAGCTGTACCTGCGCATAGAAGCGGTAGGTTCCGGATCCGCCATAACCGCCGCTTGAATCGTGCATGACAAGGTTTCCGTTATCAAATCTCGCATCCATCCGATTGTCCGGTCCGAAGACTCTGCCCCTGTCGTCATACCACCAGTGGTCTCCGGCATCGACGCAGACCGCCTGGATCGGCTGCTCTGCAGTCAGTGTCACGTCAAAACCCTGGTTGATCGGTACAGTCAATGTCTCATCAGCCCCGCCGGCGACAGTCAGCTTCACCAGGTTGCTGGGATCGCTCAGTACAGGAATATGCTTCTCACAGAAATACTGATCCTCGCAGCCAGCTTCACAAAACCAGATCTCCACATCGATAAACTGGTATCCCCGTGTATCGATATTTATAACCATGTCATCAACTATTTGATCCGTTTCTTCGTAGATGGATTCCATTCCATCGCCTGTCTCTCCGGAGATCTTTACCACCATCCACCCCTCGTATCCTTCCGGGAATGGGATTGTGAGCCAATATTCCTCCAACTCCCTGAAATAGGCAGGAAGTCCGGGATCATATCCTTCGATCGGGTCTGTCATCGCCCCATCCGCAGCCTCGAGGATTTCCTCCTCATCCGAAAGGATCTGTTCTTCATTCTCCTCCGGAATTCCGTCTTCGACGACCATAATCTCCGGATCTTCCGCTTCTTCATTAACAAGAAGATCTTCTATCTCGACGACTTCCTGATCATCTGAAGACAGTTCATCCCCCTCCGGCAGGGAAACATCCACCTCTCCGGCACTCTCTTCAGGGCTTCCGGGGATATCTGTCTCCTGCAGGTCAGCACTCTCTTCAGGGCTTCCAGGGATATCTGTCTCCTGCAGTTCAGCACTTTCTTCCGGTACCTCTTCCTCCTGCATGACAAGCAGAGCCTCGTCATATTCTGTCTCGCCCGCAAGAGCGCCTGTGGGCACAGAGGTGAACAGAAGCGCTGCCGCGGATACGGCAGCAAGGATACGTCTGGATCTGATATGCATCATCTGATTGTCCTCCTGTATATCTGATCTGTCTGGCAGTGAAAATGTACATCTCCGGTCTGCCTCTCATGGCTGTTCCAAGGCCGCCTGGAGATGTGTTTAAACATGTATATAATTAGGCACATGATAACAAAATAAAAACGCCAAAAGGTATGCAGGCTGCATACTTTTCAGCGTTTTCTGATATTTTTGTTCTTATTCTGAATATTTATTTGAGGGTATGTTTTCCGCACTGGAATTACACGTTATCTTCACCCGATATTGACTGAAAAAGAAACGTCTCCGAGTTCATTTACCAGAGGCCGAAGATCTTCGCTGATCGTAATGCTGTGAAGCTGCGGAAGCTGAAGGAGCACGCTCAGATCATCGGCAGGTACAGCGACGATATTCAGTATCTTCAGTCCCGTATGGGCGGCAAGCGGAGCCAGATCCGTCACTGCTGTGTGCGCAATGTCCAGTTCTTCCAAACGGGAAACATCGTCCAGCACATGCAGATCGCTCAGGCCTGTCCAGGCAAGGTGAAGTGACAGGATACTCTTCCCGCCAAGGTAATCGTAACTCTGCGTCGGATTGGACAGATCCAGATAATCAAAATTGCCCAGGTTTTCTATTGCCTGCGGATCGTACGCCCTCACGCCGCACAGATCCAGGAATGCGAGGTTCGGACAGTCTGCAAGAGGCGAGATATCCGTCACGGGGTTGTCATTGATCCCAACCGAAGTCAGCCGGTCCATGCCTGACAGCACGGAGATGTCAGCAATATAGTTGTGCTTGAACTCAACCTTGTTCAGCTGCTTCATAGATGCAAGGGCGGAGATGTCTTCCAGCTCCTGCGCAACGATGCAGACCTGTTCCAGGCCAGTCATCGGCGCCAGTTCTTCCAGTGTTCGAAGGCTTCCCCGGGTACTCCTGCCGTCGGCGTACCACTGATTGATTGCCGGATAAAAACTGTCCGGATCCGGATAAGCCTTGTCCGCCACTATATAGACCGCAGTTACGGAAGACAGCATATCCTCGGTCAGTTTATCCCCTTCTTCCAGTCCCAGGTTCAGCCGCACAGCGCTTTCCAGAAGCGGATCTGAAAAAGTAACTTTCTTCCTGCTCATCTTCGGGAGAAGCACCGCACAGACAACAGCGGCGCAGAAGACCCCTGCTGCCAGCAGTCCCCACAGGATGCCTTTACTTCTGCGTCCGCCGGATTGTTTCTGTCCGAGTGCTTTTTTGAACTGGGCTGCACTCTCATACCGTTCTCTGGGGTCAAATGAAGTACACCGGACCAGGGCTTTTTTGAGAGGTGTATCCGCGTTCTCCAAAGGAGCAGCCTTGCCGGTGAGCATCCAGGACAGCAGTATTCCCAGAGAATACAGGTCTGATCGTGCGTCGGTCTGGGCAAAACCGTACTGCTCAGGCGGGGCGAAGCCCTGTGTTCCGAACGGAACTGTATCCATATCCGTATCATGATCCGTGATAACACGGGAGATTCCGAAATCGATCAGCACAGCGTATCCATCCGGACGGATGATCACATTCTGCGGTTTGATATCGCGATGGATAACGGGCGGCGTAAGACTGTGAAGAATCTTCAGCTCATCACACAGCTGTATGCCTGTCCGGATCACGTCTTCTTCGCTGAATTGTGTATGTTTTGCGAGTTCTTCCAGAGTTTCACCTTCCACATACTCCCGAAGAACACACCTCATGTACTCATTCCGGTATTCTGCCACAAACCTGGGAAATGGTGACTCACTCAGTTTCCGGAGAGATTCGGGTTCTGTCCGATTATAGAACGGGCCTGTCGCAAGATGGCATTTCACAACGTACAGCCTGTCGTTATCCCTGTCCTTTGCCAGCAGTGTCCTGGTATCGTCCTGTTCGCTGAAGCATTCCAGCAGTTCACACTTGGCCACAAGCGGAGCGGGGTATTCATTTTCATCAGGCAGCTGCGTCGTGAATTCGATGTCTGTTCCTTCCAGCATTCCAATGTCTCCTTAGTTTCTCAGGCTCCCCAGCAGCGAAAACCCATACCTGGACAGCAGTTCCTGCGTATCCAGGACAGAGGCTCCTTTTCTGAGACAATAGAGTATGACCGCCTCTCTTTTCAGACGCGGATAGAGTTCGCTCTTGCCGGCTGAACGAAGGAGTTTCTGTGTCTCCTCCACTCCCAGTTCCATTCCCAGCGCCAGCTGGATCACTTTGTCCCTGGAAGGACGCCGGATGCCGCTGAACAGCTGATGCCCGTAAGTCCGGTCGATCTCGGCACGCAGGATTACCTGTTCCGGGACAAGTCCCCTCTCTTCACACAGGCTCCTGATCATCTGATCAAATTCCGCCGTCTGCATATTATGCTCATTTTGCTCTAGAAATGCATCCAGATGTTTGGTCTTGAACAGGCGCTTCATCAAAGTGCTGGTATTAACCTTTTCAGCCATAGCAGGTCCCCCTTTTCATATCAATATAGCATAATAAAGGAAAACGCAAGTATGCTGTTTGCATACATATTCATGTTGCTGAAACAGGTACTTCCCGACATTCTCAATAACTCTGAAAAAATCGATGCTGCAGGAACCGCCTGAGATCCCGGCCAGTATAGTATTACAAAAAACAGGGTCTTCAACCTTGAGGTCAAAAACCCTGTTTTGCTGTTATTTAAGTGTGAACAAGCGCCTGTCACTCGTGCAATGTGAACAGGTACCTGTCGCCCGTTCATATGGTTTCTCAGAACAGTCCCTGTGCCATCATGGCGTCCGCGACTCTCTCGAAGCCTGCGATGTTGGCGCCTGCCACCAGGTTGTATCCCAGTCCGTTGCGCTCTGCAGCCTGTACGCTGTTCTCATAGATGGTATCCATGATGCGGTGCAGCTGTCTGTCAACTTCCTCTGCTGTCCAGAAGAGACGCTCGCTGTTCTGGCTCATCTCCAGTCCGCTGGTTGCGACGCCGCCGGCATTGACTGCCTTGGACGGAGCAACGATCATATCCGGCTGATCCATCAGATAGCGGAGTGCATCATTGGTGGTCGGCATATTTGCGACCTCGATGTAATAGCGGATCTTGTTGGCGACGATCTTCTCGGCGCTGTCCATATGGACATCGTTCTGCATTGCGGACGGCATGATGATATCCGCCTTCACGCCCCACGGCTTCTCGCCAGCATGGAACTCAACTCCGAACTTGTCCGCGTAATCCTGTACCTTGTTGCGTCCGGAGTTTCTCATCTCGACCAGATAGTCGATCTTCTCCGGTGTGTTGACTCCGTCCGGATCATAGACATATCCATCCGGTCCGGACAGTGTGACGACCTTCGCTCCCAGCTCCGTCGCCTTCTTGCAGATGCCCCAGGTTACGTTGCCGAAGCCTGCGCATGCGATGGTCTTGCCGGCCAGCTGCTCTCCGTCATGTTTCAGTACATTCTCCAGATAGTACACGGAACCGTATCCGGTTGCCTCCGGACGGATCAGGCTGCCGCCATAAGAGAATCCCTTTCCGGTAAAGGTCCCATTCTCAAAGTTGCCCTTCAGCCTGCGGTACTCACCGAACATGTATCCGATCTCTCTTCCGCCGACACCCATGTCTCCTGCGGGGACATCCGTGTCCGGACCGATATAACGGTACAGTGCCTGCATGAAAGACTGGCAGAAGCGCATGATCTCATCATCACTCTTGCCGGTGGGATCGAAATCCGCTCCGCCCTTGCCGCCGCCCATGGACAGACCGGTCAGGCTGTTCTTGAATGTCTGCTCAAAAGCGAGGAACTTCATGACGCTCGGGTTCACGTTCTTCTGGAAACGAAGGCCGCCCTTGTACGGTCCGATCGCTCCGTTGAACTGACAGCGATATCCGTTCTGAGTATGTGCAAACCCCTTGTCATCCTGCCATACGACGCGGAAGGAGAACATTCTCTCCGGCTCCACCATACGGCCGAGCAG
>OMSN01000089.1 GCA_900313765.1 uncultured Eubacteriales bacterium | reverse complement strand
ACCGGCAGGAAGGTCTATGACAAGGACCGCGAGAAAGCCAAGATCGAGAAGGTCCGGGAACTGGCCCACTCAGAATTCACCCGCAAGGGTGTGACGGAACTGTTCTCGCAGTTGATGAGCATGAGCCGCAAGAGACAGTTTGCGATGCTGGAGAAGGCAGGCGTCCATGGCAGGCTTCCGTTTATCGAGATCGAAGATCTGGACCGTGAGAATATCCGCGTCGTCTTCCAGGGTGAAGAAGGTGCCTACAGCCATGCGGCGATGGCAGCTTATTTCGGTGAAGACGTGAATTCGTTCCATGTCCCGAAGTTCCGGGACGCGATGGAAGCGATCGCGGAAGGATCTGCCGATTATGCGGTTCTTCCCATAGAGAATTCCACCGCCGGGATCGTCACGGATAATTTTGATCTTCTGGTTGATTTTGAGAATTACATTGTGGCGGAGCAGATTGTTCCTGTGGAGCATGTGCTGATGGCCTGCCCGGGTACAAGAATGGAGGACATCCGCAGGGTCATCTCGCATCCCCAGGCGCTGTCCCAGTGCGAAGGACTGTTCCAGGAACACCGTGACTGGGAAGCGGTTGCCTACGGCAATACAGCCCTGGCGGCCAGGAAGATCGCCAAAGAAGGGAAGAAGGACCAGGCAGCGATCGGAAGCGCGTTCGCAGCCAGGAGGTTTGGCCTTGAAGTCCTGCAGGCACATGTCAATGACCAGGAGGCAAATGCCACCCGGTTCATGATCGTGACCAATCAGAGAGTATTCGTGCGTGGAGCAGGCAAGATCTCGATCTGTTTTGAACTGCCTCACTCAGCCGGTACTCTGTATAATATCCTGTCGAACTGCATCTTCAATGATGTGAATATGACACACATTGAATCCAGGCCCATCCCGGGCAGATCCTGGGAGTACCGGTTCTTTATTGATTTTGAAGGGAATCTGAACGATCCGGGTGTCAGGAATGCACTTCGGGGGATCCGGGAAGAAGCCATCAATATGAAGATCCTGGGAAATTACTGATCCAGAAAGAAAGGGATAGTATATGTTGCGAATCAGACAGCTCGTCCTGTACCGGGACGAAGGAAAGGGCCTGCTGGATGCGCTCTGCTCGCTTCAGGACGATATCGCTTCCCTGTCCGCGGACGGAGAACTGAAAGGAACTTCCAGATCCCGGTTTACGGATCGCTACAGTTCACTGATGCAGGAGATGATCGAAAAGGCGGAGAGTTACGGTTTCTCAGGCAATGTGTGGCATTCTTTCCTTACCTATGTTCTGGTCTATCATGAAAATGCATATTCCAGGGCCTGTGAGATCCGGGGCAGTATTCCGGGGGGACTGAACCGTATCGCGACGCACGATTTTGAGATCTTCCGGGAACTGTTCGCCTACAGGTTCGCAGATATCGAAGATGCGCTGGGTGTGTCTTACTATGAGATGGTCAGCGGCTACGAGTTCGGAGGAGATGACAGACGCCTTGCGAGCCGCCGGATCCGGGACAGGATAGAAGAACTGTCGGGAAAACTGGCAGCTTCCCGGGATACGGAGGAATTCAAGAAGCATGTAGAGCTGTTCTACCGGGATTTCGGATGCGGCAAATTCGGACTGCACAAGGCGTTCCGCCTTGTCCATCACGAAGCCGGAGATATGGTCGATATTGTTCCGATCACCAACATCGTCCACATGAAACTGGATGATCTGGTCGGATATGAGATCCAGAAGCAGAAACTCAGGGAGAACACGGAAGCGTTCCTTGCGGGAAGAAGGGCAAACAACTGCCTTCTGTTCGGAGATGCCGGCACCGGGAAATCATCCAGTATCAAGGGGATCCTGAATGAATACTACGGACAGGGACTCCGCATCATCGAAGTCTACAAGCACCAGCTCAGAGACCTGGTGGACGTCCTGGCTCAGATCAAGAACAGGAATTACCGGTTCATCATCTACATGGACGACCTGTCCTTTGAAGAATTCGAAACGGACTACAAATACCTGAAGGCTGTGATCGAGGGCGGACTGGAGAAGAAGCCGGAGAATGTTCTGATCTATGCCACCAGCAACAGGAGACATCTGATCCGTGAGAATTATGCGGACAAGGAAGGCGATATCCGTTCTGACATGCATACTTCCGATACGGTCCAGGAGAAACTGTCGCTGGCTTATCGGTTTGGTGTGACAATATACTTTGGGGCTCCCGTGAAGAAGGAGTTCCAGCAGATCCTGGAAGTACTGGCACAGCGAAACGGGATCGACATGCCTCTGGAACAGCTGTACCTGGAGGCAAATGCCTGGGAACTGTCCCATGGCGGACGCAGCGGACGAACTGCCCAGCAGTTTATAGATCACCTTCTCGGGAAAGACCCGGAAGAGAAGAATGAAGAGGGGACACACTGATATGGCTGTGAAACTGTTTGCATCGATCGTGATCGGTTCTACCGAGACGGAGATGAAGGTATATGAGGTCTCTCCGAAGAAGGGATTCCATATGATCGACTGCGTGAGCAGGAGGATCGATCTGGGAGTGGATGCCTATGAGAGAGGATCTATATCCTCCCCGAAACTGGAACGGCTGGTAGAGACACTGAATGAGTACCGCCGGATCATGGACGGCCTGCATGTGGATGCCTACCGCATGGTGGGAACGAGCGCGCTGCGTGAGATCCGGACAGGCCTGATCGTGAAGGATCATATTGAGAGAAGTACGGGACTGAAACTGACGATCCTGTCCAACTCGGAACAGAGATTCCTGGATTACAAGTCGATCGCGTCCCTGACGGAATCTTTCGAGGAAGTGATCAAGAAGGGAACCGCGATCGTTGACATCGGCGGAAGTTCCCTGCAGATCTCGGTATTTGACAAGGATAAGCTGATCACGACGCAGAATGTCAGGATCGGCAAGGTCGCCAGCAGATCGAAGTTCTATCCGCTTGCCAGGAACAACGTTCATTTTGAACATCTTCTTCAGGAACTGCTGGAACATGAACTGTACGGGTTTGAGAAGCTGTACCAGAAGGACCGGAAGATCGGCACGCTGATCGCGACGAACAAGGAACTGCACTCCCTGTTCCACATGCTGTATCCGGAGCGCACGGGACTGACGGTGACCAGGGAAGAACTGGAGAAGGCGTACAACGAGATCGTTCACATGAACGCGGATGAGATCACCAAACGTTATTCGATCCCGTTCGAATACGCGCTCTCCCTGGGGCCTTCAGCGATCACCTGCAGAGCTTTGCTTCAGCGGTTTGAAGCAGATAGTGTCTGGCTTCCGGAGGTCTCCATCGGAGACGGACTGGCCTATGATTATGCGGTGGCGAACAAAGCAGTCAATTCGCAGCATTCATTTGACGAGGATATCATCGCTGCTTCCAGAAGCATCGCCAAGAGATACAAGTCTCACCAGCCGCACATACGCAATGTGGAAGAGAACAGCCTGGCAATATTTGACAAGATGAAGAAGATCCACCAGCTGGGAAAGAGAGAGCGGCTCCTGCTGCAGATCTCTGCGATCCTTCATAACTGCGGCAAGTATATCTCACTGACGGATGTCGCGGACTGTGCGTACAACATCCTGATGGCAACCGAGATCATCGGCCTGAACCATGCCGAGAGGCAGATCGTCGCCAATGTGGTCCGGTTCAATACGGCAGAGTTCTCCTACTATGATGACCTGGCACTGATCAGTTCCGTCAGCCGGGAAGAATATATCATCATCGCGAAGCTGACGGCGATCCTGAGGGCGGCCAACGCGCTGGATCGTTCCCATCATGAGAGGATCAAGGATCTCAACGTAACCATCAAGGGAAATAAACTGATCCTGGGTGTGCAGTCCGATGAAGATCTGACACTGGAGAGAGGAACACTGGAAGAGAAGGATTCTCTGTTCGAGGAAGTATACAATCTGAAACCCGTTCTGCGTCAGACCAGGCAGGCGAGGAAGTGAGGCACTGAGATATGGCAAAGAGTACATCCGATAAGAGTCAGAATACAAAAAATACCGCCAAGGCAGGTACCAAGAGTGCGGCAAAGACCACAGCCAAGAGTACAGCCAAGACGGGTACCAAGACCGCTGCCAAGACAGGCACCAAGAGTACTGCCAAGACAGGCACCAAGAGTACCGCTAAGAATACCGCCAGGAATGATGTGAAGGCCGTTGCCAAGAACGCTGCGAAGACTGCCGCAAAGGCTGCAGCCATAAGCGAAGCGATCACTTCCTCCGCACTGGAACCGTCCAGTGCGCCGGCTGTGGATTTCAAGGATCCGAAGTACTATACCAACCGTGAACTGAGCTGGCTGGACTTCAACTACAGGATCCTGGATGAGGCGAGGGATAAGACCAATCCTCTGTTCGAGAGACTGAAATTCCTGTCCATCACAGCATCCAATCTCGATGAATTCTTCATGGTGCGCGTCGCGTCCCTGAAGGACATGGTGCATGCGAATTATACAAAACCGGATCTTGCAGGACTGACCGCCGAGCAGCAGCTGAGCCGTGTTGAGCAGAAGTGCCATGAGCTGATCGATAAGCAGTATTCGACGCTGATCCGGTCCCTGGCTCCGGCCCTGAAGGCTGAGAATCTTATTCTGATCACCGATTTCGAAGACCTGAGCCAGAAACAGAAGGAATATGTGGACTCCTATTTTATGGAGAATGTGTATCCGGTTCTGACGCCGACTGCTTTCGATACCTCCCGCCCGTTCCCGCTGATCCGGAATAAATCACTGAACATCGGCGCGCTTATTTCCACCAGAAAGAGCGAAGGGGAAAAGAAGAATTCCGCAGGCCTCACATTTGCCATGAACCTGCAGAAAAACGGGGAGAAGATCGCCGAGAAGGTTTCGAAGGAGAAGACGCTCAAGAAGGGGACCATGTTCGCGACGGTGCAGGTGCCCGGTGTGCTGGACCGTGTGATCCAGATCCCGTCCGACACAGAAGGAGTTCTCACGGGAATCCTGCTGGAAGATGTGATCGAAGCCAACATGGATAAGCTCTTCACAGGCTATGACGTGGTCTGCGCCCATCCGTACCGGATCACCAGGAATGCAGACCTGACGATCGATGAGGATGACGCAGATGATCTGCTCGAGGAGATCCAGAAGAAGCTGAAGAAGCGCCAGTGGGGAGAAGTCATCCGCTTTGAGTATGAGGACTCCATGGATCCGAAGCTTCTGAAGATCCTGCGCAAAGAGTTCAATGTCCGCGACGAGGAGATGTATCCGATCTCCGGACCGCTGGATCTGACCTTCCTGATGAAGATGTACGGCCTGCCGGGATTTGATCATCTCAAGGAGAAACGCTATATTCCGCAGCCGGTCCCCGCACTGATGAACCGCAAAGAGGATGAGGATCTGTTCAGCCTGATCCGCCGGGGAGATATCTTCCTGTCTCATCCCTACGAGACATTTGATCCGGTTGTGGAACTGATCCGGTCTGCCTCCAAGGATCCGGACGTACTGGCCATCAAGATGACGCTGTACCGTGTGTCCGGCAACTCGCCGATCGTTGCGGCGCTTGCCCAGGCAGCAGAGAACGGAAAGCAGGTAACAGCCCTGGTAGAACTGAAGGCCAGATTCGATGAGGAAAACAATATTCAGTGGGCAGAGATGCTGGAGAAGGCTGGCTGCCATGTCATCTATGGCCTGGTCGGACTGAAGACCCACAGCAAGATCGCCCTTGTGGTACGGCGCGAAGAGGACGGAATCCGCCGGTATGTGCATCTTGCGACGGGCAATTACAATGATTCCACCGCGAAGCTGTATACGGACTGCGGCATCATGACCTGCAGAGATGCATATGGTGAAGATGCGACGGCTGTCTTCAACATGCTGTCGGGCTACAGCGAGCCGAAGCACTGGAATCGCCTGTACCTTGCGCCGATCTGGCTGAGGGACGGTTTCTACGCACTGATCGACCGCGAGATCCGGCATGCGAAGGCAAATGAGCCGGCGTACATCATCGCAAAGATGAATTCGCTGTGTGACAGAGACATCATCGCAAAACTCTATGAAGCTTCCGCTGCAGGTGTGAAGATCGACCTGATCATCCGGGGAATCTGCTGCCTGAAGACAGGGATCCCGGGTGTATCCGAGAATATCCATGTGCGTTCGATCGTCGGAACATTCCTGGAGCATGCAAGGATCTTCAGCTTTGCAAACGGCGGCAATGAGGAAGTCTATATGGCGTCCGCAGACTGGATGCCCAGGAACCTAGACCGCCGTGTCGAGATCCTGTTCCCGCTGGAGGATAAAGCCTGCGCAGCAAGAGCACGCCACATTCTGGACGTGCAGCTGGCAGACACTCTGAAGGCGCATGAACTGAAAGAAAACAACCAGTATGAGAAGATCGATAAGCGCGGCAAGGCGCTGGTCGGCGCGCAGGCAACCTTCATGAAGGAAGCTGTTGAAGCGGCAAAGGATACAAGTGATCCGAAACAGAGCCGTGTATTTACACCGGCGGAAAAGAGCAGAGAGAACTGACGGACAGCCGGACGGATGGTGCAGGAGTGTAATTATGACAACCAGAGAACATACAAGAACTGTACAGATAGGAGACCGTGTGATCGGAGGCGGCAATCCGATCCTGATCCAGTCCATGACCAATACGCGGACAGAAGATGTGGATGCCACGGTCTCACAGATCCTGCGCCTGGAGAAGGCCGGCTGTGAACTGATCCGCTGTACCGTACCCACAATGGAGGCGGCGGAGGCATTTACTCAGATCAAGGAGAGGATCCACATCCCGCTGATCGCCGACATTCATTTTGACTATAAGCTTGCCATCGCAGCCATTGAACATG
>OMSN01000098.1 GCA_900313765.1 uncultured Eubacteriales bacterium | reverse complement strand
CCGGGTGAGGACGACATCTACGTATCTCCGTCCCAGATCAGGCGGTTCAACCTGAAGACCGGAGACATCATCTGCGGAAATACAAGAGTGCATGCACAGCAGGAGAAATTCTCGGCGCTGCTCTTTGTCAAGACGATCAACGGGTATCTTCCGAGTGAAGCGGCCAAGCGCTACAACTTTGACGAGATGACACCGATCTTTCCGGATCAGAGGCTCAGGATGGAGCGGACCGGCCGTGAGATCGCGATGCGGATCGTGGACATCCTGTCCCCCATCGGCAAAGGTCAGAGAGGTCTGATCGTATCTCCTCCCAAAGCAGGAAAGACTACTCTCCTGAAGGATATCGCCCGCTCGATCCAGAGAAATAACCCGGAGATGCACATCATCATCATGCTGATCGATGAGAGACCCGAGGAAGTTACGGATATCAGGGAAGCGATCGTCGGAGAGAACGTGGAAGTTCTGGACTCCACATTTGACGAGACTCCGGAACACCACAAGAGAGTCGCGGAGATGGGCATCGAGAGAGCAAGGAGACTGGTCGAGCACAAGAGAGACGTTGTCATCTTGCTGGATTCCATCACCAGGCTGGCCCGTGCGTACAACCTGATCGTACCGCCTTCCGGAAGAACCCTGTCCGGCGGTCTTGATCCGGCAGCGCTCCATCCGCCCAAGAGATTCTTCGGCGCGGCGAGAAATATGAGAGAAGGCGGCAGCCTTACGATCCTTGCCACCGCCCTGGTCGATACCGGATCCAAGATGGACGATGTCGTCTATGAAGAGTTCAAGGGCACCGGCAATATGGAACTGATCCTGGACCGCAAGCTCTCCGAGCGCCGTGTATTCCCGGCCATCGATATCATGAAGTCCGGAACCAGAAGAGAAGACCTGCTCCTGACTACGGATGAAGGAGAGGCTTCCTATGTCATGCGCCGGGCGATGAACGGCATGAAGGGTGAGGATGCCGTGGAGAGGATCCTGGATATGTTCACGCGCACCCGCAGCAATGAAGAACTGGTGCACCGCATCAAACAATCTCATGTGATCTGAGAATTTGTCTTGCACTGCTATCATCACCGTGCTATAATGCTTCTGCTGTGCCCGAAGCAGCATGCAGTTCCGCTTAGGATAGCGGGATCGGAACACAGCCAACCGCATGGACTTGCGGGGATAGCCCGGACAGTCCGGGAACAGACGCGCCGGCACAGGGCTGATGCGCGTAAGCAGTTCACATACATCATATAGAGAGGTGATCAATCATGAGAGAAGGAATCCATCCGAAATATTACCAGGCAACCGTTACCTGCAACTGTGGAAACACATTTGTTACCGGTTCTACCAAGCCCGAGATCCACGTCGAGGTCTGCTCCAAGTGCCATTCATTCTACACTGGCCAGCAGAAGGCAGCTCAGGCGCGCGGCCGTATCGATAAGTTCAACAGAAAGTACGGTCTGGGCCAGCAGTAATCTGGAAATGACAGGAAGGTTGGGGCCGCTGGCCTCAACCTTCTTTTTACACAGAGAGAAAAAGTATGAAGTATTCCAATATAGGCGGTCAGGCTGTCATGGAAGGCGTGATGATGCGCAACGGCGAGAAATGGGCGGTTGCGGTCAGGACGGCGGACAGCCAGATCACAGTCAGGACCGGTGTCTACCGCGGTGTGATCCGCAGCAAGGCACTGCAGAAGCTCCCCATTATCAGGGGTGTGTGCAATTTTATTGACTCCATGGTTCTGGGCATGAAGTCTCTCATGTTCTCCGCGGACCTTTTCGCGGAGGAATCCGAAAAGGAACTCGAGGAGAGGCTTGCGGACGAGAAGAAGAAGGCAGAAAAGAAAGCGGCTAAGCTGAGAGCATCCGGGAAAAATGAGGATGCGGACGCTCTCCTGGAGAAGGCAGAGCATAAGGCTGAGGAAGAGCGCAGAAAACTGAAGGAAAGAGAAACGTCCGGAAACGGCAAGTCAGAGGATTCGGACAATTCCGTGCTTCTGACAGTCACGCTGATCTTCTCCCTTGCGTTTTCCATCGCGCTGTTTATGATGCTGCCTTATTTTCTCTCCAGGCTGATGCGGACGTTCACGTCAAATGAGTCGCTGATCTCCGTGTGCGAAGCGCTGCTGAGGATGCTCATTTTCTTCGGGTATCTCCTGCTGATCTCAAGGATGAAGGATATCCAGAGGACCTTCATGTATCATGGCGCGGAGCACAAATGCATCAACTGCATCGAACATGGCCTGGAACTGAATGTGGAAAATGTCCGGAAGAGTTCACGCCAGCACAAGAGGTGCGGAACGAGTTTCCTGCTGATCGTAATGGTGGTGAGTGTGATCTTCTTCCTGTTCATCCGAACGCCGAATCC
This sequence comes from uncultured Eubacteriales bacterium, assembly GCA_900313765.1. GTDB lineage: Bacteria > Bacillota > Clostridia > Lachnospirales > Lachnospiraceae > Porcincola. The sequence continues at coordinate 4,035 of OMSN01000098.1, read as the reverse complement.
GGTCTGGCGGATCATCATCCGGATCCTGCTGATCCCGGTGATCGCCGGCGTTTCGTATGAGTTTATCCGTCTTGCGGGAAGGTACGACAATAAATGTGTCAATATCCTGAGCAAGCCCGGGCTTCTGCTCCAGAAGCTGACGACCAATGAACCCGATGACGATCAGATCGAAGTCGGGATCGCTTCGGTAGAGGCAGTCTTCAACTGGAAGAAGTACCTGAATGAGAACTTCGGGGCGAACTATGAACTGACACCGGCGGACGAACCGCATGAGAGCGACGATATCTACACGATAAAGTGATAACCATATGACTTACTATGAAGCAGTACATAAAGCGCTGAGTTGTCTGGAGAAACATCAGGTTCCGGACGCCGATATCGACGCCTTGTTGCTGCTTCAATCTGTTTGCGGGATCACCCGCGCGCGCTACTATGCCTGCGCCGGCGATACGATCCCGGAGAGCGATTTCGCAAGGTATATGGAGCTTGTGGACCTGCGCTCACAGAGGATACCGCTGCAGCACCTGACCGGTGAGCAGGAGTTCATGGGACTGTCGTTTCATGTCTGTGAGGATGTCCTGTCACCCAGACAGGATACGGAGATCCTGGTGGAAGAAGCCCTGAAGAGGGTCCGCCCGGGGGACAGGATCCTGGATCTGTGCACCGGATCCGGGTGCATACTGATCAGTCTGCTGAAGCTTGGCAAGGATCTGGAAGGGACCGGCAGCGATCTCTCCCGGAAGGCGCTCAGGATCGCCCGGGAGAACGCAGACCGAAACCAGGTGGAAGCTTCATTTATCTGCAGCGACCTGTATGCAGAGATCTCAGATCTGCCCTTTGACATGATCGTCTCGAATCCCCCTTACATTGAATCCGGTAAGATTCCGGAACTGATGGAAGAGGTGCGCGATCACGAACCACGCCTCGCGCTGGACGGAGGAGCGGACGGACTGGACCTGTACCGGCGGATCGTGCCGGAGAGCATGGCCCACCTGAAGGAAGGCGGATGGCTGATCGTGGAGATCGGATATGATCAGGGCGAAGCGGTCAGATCGATGTTTGTCGATAACGGATATTCTGATGTACATGTAATGAAGGACCTGGGCGGAAATGACCGGGTTGTCCTTGGGAGGAAAACCATTGTTTGAGCAGTTGGCAGAAGTTGCGGGAAGACTGGAGGAGATCACCCATCAGCTGTCTGACGGTGAGACCGTAAGAGATCCGGCGAAACTGCAGCGTCTGATGAAGGAGAGGGCATCCCTCACACCGATCGCGGAAGCGTACAGCAGCTATACGGCTGCGAAACAGACGATCCGTGACTGCGAGGAGATGCTGGAAGCAGAGCGCGACGAGGAGATGCGCGGGATGCTGAAGGAAGAGCTGGCACAGGCCAGGGAGGACGAAGAGAAGATCCGGGAACAGCTGCGGATCATGCTTCTTCCGAAGGACCCCAACGATGAGAAGAATGTTGTGGTGGAGATCCGTGCCGGCGTCGGCGGGGATGAAGCTGCTCTGTTTGCCGCCCAGGTGTTCCGCATGTACAGCCGCTATGCAGACCGCCACGGCTGGAAAGTGGAACTGACGTCCGTCAGTGAGAACGGGATCGGCGGTTTTAAGGAATGTGTGTTCCTGGTCAATGGACAGGGCGCCTATTCGCGGCTGAAATATGAGTCCGGAGTTCACCGGGTCCAGAGAGTTCCGGAGACGGAGAGCGGAGGCCGCATACACACTTCAGCCTGCACCGTGGCCATCATGCCCCAGGCAGAGGAGATCGATTTTCAGCTGGACCTGAACGAATGTCATTTTGACGTATTCAGGGCATCCGGAAACGGCGGACAGTGCGTCAATACCACAGACTCGGCAGTCCGGCTGGTCCATGAACCCACCGGCATCGTGGTCTCGTGCCAGGATGAGAAGAGCCAGCTGAAGAACAAGGACAAGGCGATCAAGATCCTCCGGTCGATCCTCTATCAGAAAGAAGTCATGGAGCGTCATGACGCGGAAGCAGAGGAGAGAAGGAGCCAGATCGGGTCGGGCGACAGGAGTGAGAAGATCAGGACCTATAATTTCCCGCAGGGGAGAGTTACGGATCACCGCATCAAACTGACTCTGTACCGGATCGACCAGATCGTGGACGGAGATCTGGATGAGATCATAGACAGCCTCAGTGCGGCCGACCAGGCTGCGAAACTTGCACAGTCAGGAGAAGAATAAAGTATGCCGAACTGGGAAAACAATGTGAGAAAGGTTGTCCCCTATACACCGGGTGAGCAGCCGAAGATCAAAGATATCATCAAACTGAATACCAATGAGAACCCTTATCCCCCCTCACCGATGGTGTGCGAGGCGCTTGACACGATGGACAGAGATCTTCTTCGGAGATATCCGGATCCTGCCGCATCGATGCTTGTCGATGCGATCGCAGAGCATTACGGTGTCACCTCCGACAGGGTGTTTGTCGGCGTCGGATCGGATGACGTTCTCGCCATGTGCTTCCTGACCTTTTTTGCATCGGGAAGACCGATCCTGTTTCCGGACATCACCTATTCCTTCTACGATGTGTGGGCGGAGCTGTTCCGGATTCCCTATGAGACGAAGAGCCTCGATGAGAACTTCAGGATCGTGAACCGGGATTACTATCCGGAGAACGGGGGGATCATTTTCCCGAATCCCAATGCGCCTACAGGTATTCTGAAGCCGCTGGAGGAGATTGAGGATATCGTCAGCCGCAACCGGGATGTTGTGGTGATCGTGGACGAAGCCTACATTGATTTTGCGGACGGAAGGGATGGCGAGATCCCTGCCGGGAGTGCGCTGAACCTTCTGGACAGATACGAGAACCTTCTGGTGGTGCAGACCTTCTCCAAGTCCAGGTCTCTTGCCGGGATGCGGATCGGTTTTGCGATCGGATCACAGAAGCTGATCCGGTATCTCAACGATGCCAAATACTCTTTCAATTCCTACACGATGAACCAGACCGCGATCTGTGCCGGGGCTGCTGCCGTGCGGGATCAGGCTTATTTCGCAGAGTGTCTGGGCAAGATCAAGGCGACCAGGGCAAGGACACAGAAGGCTCTGAGGGAACTTGGCTTCCGGTTCCATGAGTCCCAGTCCAACTTCCTGTTTGTCACCCATGAGAAGGTGCAGGCAAGAGAACTGTTCGCAGCCCTCAGAAAAGCGAACATCATCGTGCGCTATTTCGATAAACCGCGCATTGACAATTACCTGCGGATTACCATCGGAACCGATGAGCAGATGGATGCGCTGACTGCGTTTCTGAAAGAGTATCTGAGCAGGCAATCATAAGGAGCAATTAGAATGACCAATGCACTGGCAACCTGGTTTGCAAATAACCTTGGGCAGGTGATGCCCGCTGAACTTGTCATTTTTATCGTGTCACTGTTTCCGATCCTGGAATGCAGAGGCGGACTGATCGTGGCAGCGCTGCTGGGCGTACCGATGGGAGTGGCTGTACCGATCTGTGTGATCGGTAATGTCCTTCCGGTCCCGTTCATCCTTCTGCTGCTGAAGAAGATTCTGCAGTGGATGAAGAAGACCCCGCTGCACAAACTTGCCGAGGCAATCGAGGCGAGAGGACAGAGGAAGAGTGAAGGCATGAAGCACGGGGAATTCCTCGGCCTGCTGCTGTTTGTCGGAATCCCGCTTCCGGGAACAGGAGCCTGGACAGGCTCACTGATCGCCACGATCCTGGATATCGACTGGAAGAAGGCGATCCTCCCGATCCTTATGGGCGTGCTGATGGCGACAGTCATCATGACTGTTTTCTCCTATGCATTTCTTGCAAATGTAGTTGGCTGACGTTCTGATCCGGACAGGGTTACATTCTATGTATGAGAATTTTGCACGGGTCTATGACACCTTTATGGACAATGTTCCCTATGATGCATGGGCCGGTTATTTAATACGGAAACTGAAAAAAGAAGGGATCGCAGACGGGCTGGTGCTCGATCTTGGCTGCGGGACCGGACAGATGACCCGGCGGCTTGCGGATGCAGGCTATGATATGATTGGTGC
>OMSN01000220.1 GCA_900313765.1 uncultured Eubacteriales bacterium | reverse complement strand
GGAGGCAGAGCTTCCGAAGCTGAAGGATCTGGATCTGGAGGAGAGAAAGATTCAGATTCAGCAGACCAGGAATGCGATTCTGATGGATGAGTATAATATCGAAGCCAGGGAGAAGAATATCGAGACACTGCGCCAGATGACCAGTGAGAAAGAGGTCAAGAGCAAATATGACGGTATTGTCACAAAGATCCAGAAGGGGAACGGAGATTCGGATTCAGATTCGGATTTTGATTCGGACAGTGACTCTTCGGATTTGAGCCAGTATACGATCACCATTGCAGAGTCATCCAATCTGCTCCTGAAAGGCACCGCCACAGATGCGAATATTGCGAACATCTTTCAGGGACAGAGTGTGGTCGCCTATTCCCGCGTGGATCCGTCAGTCTGCTGGTTTGGTATGATCAGTAAGGTCAAAAAACCCGGTGAAGACAAGAACAAGTCCTCATCCGATGAAGAATACAGTGATTCGGGAAGCAGTTCCGGGTCAGGAAATTACACTTATTATGTGGAACTGGAATCGGAGGATGGCCTGCTTGTCGGGCAGCATCTTTATATGGAGCCGGATGTCGGTCAGACCGGCAGGGAGGAAGGTCTCTGGATCGGCGAAGAGTATGTTTTCTCTGAGGATGGACAGGCTTATGTATGGGTGGAGAACACCTCCAACCGCATCGAGAAAAGGGCTGTCACCATATCTTCCCCGGATGATTATGGTAAAGTCCGGATCGAGGAAGGTCTGGACAAGCTGGAATATATAGCTGAGAATAACGGCATTGTAAAAGAAGGCATGCGTACCAGACATGCGGAAGAAATCGCAGCTGCATCCAACCAGCAGGGTGCTTCCCCGAATACATCCAACATCGGTGTCTATGAGGATGAAGAGTTTGAAGAAGGCGGCGAACCGGACTTTGACTTTGAAGCGGACGACTGGGAACTCGGCGATACCTTCCTGAACTTTGAAGATGACGGAGGCGATTATGACGACGGCGGCGACTGGGATGCGGGCGATGACTTTGACGACGGCGGCGACTGGGATGCGGGCGATGACTTTGACGACGGCGGCGACTGGGATGCGGGTGACGACTTTGACGACGGCGGCGACTGGGAGGCAGATGACGACTGGGATGACGAATAAAAGATAAAAAACGATTCAGGGAGCAGGATGACACCTGCTCCCTCTTTTTCATTATTCCTTTACAAACCGGTCCAGTGATGCCAGAGCGCCGGGCAGAATGAACAGGATCAGCACAATGGCACAGGCTGCTCCTTTTGAGATCGTGTGACAGATCTGACCGATGGCCGGATTGGAGAAGGCATAGCCCAGAATGAGCGTTGCCACGACCATAATGCTGCCGGAAGTCAGAATGGTATTGATGGAATTCGTATAGCTTCCGAGAAGCGCTTCCGGGATATCCCCGGAACGGTGCAGCTCCCGGTAATAGCTTGTGAACAGGATCGCATAGTCGATCGTAGCGCCCATCAGGATGCTCTGTACGACGAGCAGCGCCAGGTAGTAAATGGAGAACCCCTGAAGACGGATGATCACCATGGTGGCGTACACCGCGGTCTGGATCAGGAGCACCAGAATGGCAGGGATGACGAAGGAACGGAAAGTGATCAATACGACGAGGAACACGGCTCCTGCAGTGAGCAGGGTGATACGGTTCTGCTCATCGCTGAAGGTCTTTGTCATTTCCCATCCCATCGGACTGTTTCCGATCAGGTAAAAGGAACCGGACAGATCTTTGCCGAGATCTTCATTCAGCTGCTCAATAAAATCAAATGTTTCGGGGGCATCCAGCGGCAGAGTGGTGGAGACCGCCATCAGGGAATGATTTGTTCCCAGCAGCTGTCTCCTGGCGTCATCCAGGAGTTCCTGCGCATCCTCCAGCAGGGAGAGCGTGTCTTCTCCGAGCAGAGTCCGGAACATGCTGTTGCTGTCCAGAAGATTCTGTGCTGTTGCAAGGAGATCCGGAACGCTGATAACGGCATCTTCCGGTTTTCCCAGGTAGAGCAGGTCCACTGCTGCTTCCGGTACAGATACACCCATGGTGGAGGCGATCGTGGGCAGCAGGTCTTTCATTTCCGCAGCCGTGAAAGAACGTCCGATCGTAGTAGACCAGGTGTTTACGCTGTATACGGACGGATCCTTTTCGAGCGACGGGGCAAACTTTGCTATGGCATCCTCATCCTCATTGGAGTAGAGCACGATGATGGGATTCAGGGACGGAAATACCTTGTCGATCTTTCCTGTGGGATTGAACGCAAAGGAAATACCGGTACCGCTCTTGAGAAGAAATCCGGCTGTGAACAGCACTGCCATGACGATCAGAACAGGGAAGCGAAGCCGGTACTCCAGCTTCGCAAGCGCAGCCATGCGCGGCCGCGGTGATCTTTTCGCTGTGCGGCGGATCAGAGAGTCAAACTTCAGAATCAGCATGGGCAGCAGTGTGAAGATACAAAGCATGCTGCACAGCACACCCTTGGCCAGGACGAATCCCATATCCTTTCCGATCCGGAAACTCATGAACACAAGAGCCAGGAGACCGACGATCGTTGTGAAAGAACTGCTTGCGATGGCGCTGAACGCGTTGATGAGAGCGTGCGCCATTGCGGTCTCTTTTGCCACAGAGGGATCAGAGATGCGTTCCTGCCGGTACCGGTTCATCAGAATAACGGAATAATCCAGGGAAAGGATGAGCTGCAGGATGGCAGCGACTGACCAGGTCGTATCGGACATCCCTCCTGAAAAATAGGAAGTGCCGGAGTTGACAATGATCGCTGCACCGATCACAAGCAGGGTGAAAAACGGCTCAACCCAGGATTCGCCCATGACCAGTAGAATCGCTACGACGATCACGATGGCGAGGGCAACGATCCACATGGGAAGCTCTCCGCCCGGGTCATCCACAGACACGACCATATCATAGTCCTTATAATTTGCTGCGAGTGCCTGCCGGATACTTCGCATCTGAGACGACTTGTATCCATAACCGGTACTGAGTTTATACAGGGAATGTGTGCCGTCCTCATAACGGGCATCCAGGGACCCGTAGTCTACGCTGTCCACGTATTCAATTGAAGAAAGAGAATCACGCATTTCCTCCCGCTCCTGAGTAGACATTTTCCATTTCCGGAAATTCTTCTGCCAGGATATCGATCCCCTGTTTCATCTGGGAATCGAAAGGCAGATATTCCGTCATGTCGGTATGAATCGGAACAAACGGGATCAGAACGGCGCAGGCCACAGTGAGGGCCAGCATGATTCCGGCGATCAGGTTCCGCCGGCGGACCAGTATGCCTGCAATCCTTTTGATGAGTCTGCCAGTCATGATACCTCCTTTGATTATTTGAACAGTTCTGTCATTACATGCGGGTTTTGAAAGATGATCTGTTTTTACCTTACAACAGATCCGTCAGGTGCGCAAACCATTTTGCATATTCCTTACGAAATCTTTATCCGGCACGCAAAACTCACGAGCGAGTCTTGAATTGTTCAGGGTCTGTTCAGGGTCACGGTGTGTCCAGGGCTTCGTCCAGGGCAGTGCGGATCTTTTCCTCAGAAGCCTGGACAGAGCCTTGCACCATGGCGGGCTTGCCGCCTCCTCTGGCGCAGCACCTCGTAGATGGCGATGCCCGCGGCGACGCCG
>OMSN01000082.1 GCA_900313765.1 uncultured Eubacteriales bacterium | reverse complement strand
GGCGGCATCTATGTTCCGCCCCATCAGGCTGTCATCCATCAGTATGCCCGCGAGATGCTTGCGGAGTGCGGAGCGATGATCCTGGGATCGGATTCTCATACCCGCTACGGAGCTCTTGGCACCATGGCCGTGGGAGAAGGCGGGGGCGAGCTGGTGAAGCAGCTGCTCTGCCAGACATATGACGTGGATATGCCGGGCGTGGTCGCGGTGTATCTGACCGGAGAGCCGGTGAAGGGAGTCGGCCCGCAGGACGTCGCGCTTGCCATCATCGGAGCTGTCTTTGACAGGGGATATGTCAAGAATAAGGTCATGGAATTCGTCGGTCCCGGCGTCGCGAAGCTGAGTGCCGATTTCCGTATCGGCGTGGATGTCATGACGACAGAGACAACCTGCCTGAGCTCCATCTGGCAGACAGATGAGCGCATCCGTGAGTTCTATGAGATCCACGGCAGAGAGGAATGCTACGCACAGCTGGCACCTGCCAGGGCAGCATACTACGACGGCTGCATCGAAATCGACCTGAGCTCGATCCGTCCGATGATCGCCATGCCGTTCCATCCGAGCCATGTCTATGCGATCGAAGATGTCCAGAAGAATCTGGCAGATGTGCTGGCGGAAGTGGAGAAGCGCGCGCAGGTATCCTTTGGAGACAAGATCGAGTATTCCCTGCAGGATAAGATCCGGGGCGGAAGACTCTATGTGGACCAGGGCATCATAGCAGGCTGCGCCGGCGGAGGATTTGAAAACATCTGTGACGCGGCGGATATCCTGAAAGGTGCAAGCATCGGGGCAGATGCATTTACACTGAGTGTATATCCCGCCTCCATGCCGGTCTACATGGAACTGGTGAAGAACGGGAAGTTTGCCGATCTGATCGAGGCCGGCGCTGTAGTGAAGACTGCATTCTGCGGACCGTGCTTCGGCGCAGGTGATACGCCTGCCAACAATGCATTCTCGATCCGCCACTCCACCCGCAACTTCCCGAACAGGGAGGGTTCGAAAGTCCAGAGCGGACAGATCTCCTCTGTTGCACTGATGGATGCGCGCTCGATCGCGGCAACAGCAGCAAACAAAGGCTTCCTGACGGCTGCGACCCAGGTGGATACGGAATTCACCGGACCGAAGTATTTCTTTGACAGCAGGATCTACGAGAACCGAGTCTATAATGCATGGGGCAATGCGCACCCTGAAGAGCCGCTTGTGCTGGGACCGAACATCAAAGACTGGCCGTCGATGAGCCCGCTTCCGGAGAACCTTCTGATCCGTGTGGTCAGTGAGATCCATGATCCGGTCACAACGACAGATGAACTGATCCCGTCCGGCGAGACCAGCTCATACCGCAGCAACCCGCTGGGACTTGCCCAGTTTACCCTCTCCCGCAAGGATCCGGCATATGTCGGCAGGGCCAAAGAAGTCCAGACCGCCCAGAAGGCGATCGAACAGGGACAGGATCCGGTGGAAGCACTGACTGCCCAGGCAGCGGCAGCGGAAGAAGGCGCCGAAGATCTCGGCGCACAGCTGAAGCATGTATTTGCCGTCCTGGATGACAGACTTCCCGGACTTCTGGATGAGAAGACCAACAGGGAGAAACTCGGGATCGGATCGGCGATCTTCGCAGTCAAGCCGGGAGACGGCTCCGCCAGGGAACAGGCGGCATCCTGCCAGAAGGTGCTTGGCGGATGGTGCAACATCGCCTTCCACTATGCGACAAAGCGGTACCGTTCCAACCTGATCAACTGGGGCATGCTTCCGCTTCTGATCAGAGAGGGAACCCTTCCGTTTGAGAACGGAGACTGGATCCTGCTTCCGGATATCCGCGCAGCCGTTCTGGAGAAGAGAGAGAAGATCTTCGCCTTCGTGGTGAAGGGAAATGCACTCGAGGCGATGTGGCTGACTCTGGGAGATCTGACGGACCATGAACGTGAGATCATAGCAGACGGATGCCTGATCAATTACAACAGAGCAAAAAGATAAAATTGTCAGTGTTGTGCCAATAGTATATAATTATCAAACAATTTATACAATAGCGACACTGATATGAGAAAATATATCATTTTTGCAAAAATAGTATTGACAACTTCCAACGGCTCTGCTAAACTCCACTTATCCAAAAGAAAGGAGGCCTGGTCCGTTGGAAGTTGTAGTTTTACCGTACGTGACAGGTCAATATAACAGCGGCAGAGCATTTGGTCCCTGCGCACAAGCCTTCTGAAAAGGATAATCCCGAATAATCGACTTTACAGACAAAGTGATCGGAGAGAGTAAGGATATCACAGAAGCACCGGATGTTTGTTATATTGATCGATCATATCTGCCGCAGGGCTTCGAGGAAAGCCCGGAAGCGATTATGAAGAATTTGTAACTGATCAACATTTACAATCATTCATGAAAGTGAGGTTTTTTCTGAATTCTGACACCGTCCCTGACGAGAAAGGGGTACGGGATATGATATCCAGGAAGAAAGATATCTGAAAAGCTAAAAGTACATAGTTACTATTTATATAGATACTATCATTTTTAGAACGGAGCTGTGAAAGGCAGCACCTTAAGATATATAGAAAGCAGGGAAAAGAACTCCGATCAGTATTGAACTTTTATATACAATTAAATAAAAACGAATTAAGAACGGCCGGTGATGCACATCACCGGCCGTTTTCTGTGTGCTGTTGTTGCGATCCGCCGGAGGATACAACTCAGTCGGGGATGGTCATCCATCGCCTGAAGAAGCCTCAAAACCCCGACTGAGTTGTATCTTTGCGTCTTACGTGGTATAGTATTTTAGACTTCCTATGTGGATGACGGAGGTAGAGTATGAAGATTATTATCGTCGGATGCGGAAAAGTCGGAGAGACTCTTACGCATGATCTGAGCAGAGAAGGACATGACGTTACGGTAATCGATCGCAATCCGGAAGTTCTGGATCAGATCTGTGACCGCTATGATGTGATGGGATTTTCAGGAAACGGTGCAAACTACAGTGTGCTGGAAGAGGCGGATATTGCGCATGCGGATCTTGTGATCGCAGTCTCCGGCCAGGATGAGCTGAACCTGCTCGCCTGTCTTCTTGCAAGGAAAGCAGGAAACTGCCAGACGATCGCGAGAGTGCACAATCCGGAGTATAACAAGGCAGTCAACTATATCAAGGATGAACTGGGACTGGCCCTGGTCATCAATCAGGAATTTGCCTCCGCGCAGGAGATCGCAAGAGTTCTCCGGTTCCCGTCAGCGATTGAGATCAATACATTCGCTAAGGGAAGAGTGGAGCTTCTTCATTTCCGGATCCCGCAGGAATCCATCCTGGACGGACTGAATCTGTTCTCGATGCACGAGAGACTGCACTGCAATGTACTTGTCTGCACGCAGGAGCGGGATGGTGAGATGCGTATCCCTCAGGGCGATACGACCCTGCAGGCAGGGGATGTCATTTCCATCGTCGCCCCGATCGAGGAGCAGGAGGATTTCTTCCGCAAGATCGGTCTGCAGACGCATGCTGTCAAGAATACGATGATCATCGGCGGCGGCGATGTTGCGCTCTATCTTGCAAAGATGCTGATGAATTCCGGCGTACAGGTCCGCATTATCGAGAAGGATCTGCACCGCTGTGAGGAACTGGCGGAGATGATCCCGAAGGCAACGATCATTCATGGGGACGGCAGTGACAAGGATCTGCTCGAGGAAGAGGGAATCCGGAACATGGAGAGCGTTGTATGCCTGACCGGCATCGACGAGGAGAATGTTGTACTGTCCCTGTTTGCCAAGACCTGCGGTGTCCGCAAGATCATCACCAAGGTGAACCGGGTTGCGTTCGAGGAAGTGTTTGAGAATCTGAACCTCGATACGATGATCTCACCCAAGAACATTACAGCGGAACGCATCCTGCAGTACGTGCGTGCGATGCAGAATTCGTTCGGCAGCAATATAGAGACGCTTCACAGGATGATGGATGATCAGGCAGAGGCTCTGGAGTTCAAGATCCGTGACAACTTTACCAGAACGGATATTCCGCTGAGCGAGCTTCCGCTGAAGAAAGGGGTCCTGGTCGGCGGCATCAACCGCAACGGCAGGATCATACTTCCCAGAGGTTCCGATGTCATCCGTCAGGGCGACACAGTCGTTATCATTACTACCCTGAAGGGCCTGAATGACATCAGTGATGTGTTTGAGTGAGACGGAATGATGGGGAGAAGGTTCTGATATGAATTTTGCAATGATCTTCAGGATCCTCGGATGGATGATGATGTTCGAGGCGGCATTTATGGCGCCGTCCGGGGTCGCCGCTCTGGTCTACAGAGAAAAGGCCGGAATGTGGCTTGCCATATCCATGGTGATCTGCCTTGCGGCAGGCGGTTTAATGATCCTTATAAGCCGGCCGAAGGTGAGACGGATCTATGCCCGGGAGGGCTCGGTGATCTGTGCTCTGGTTTGGTTTTTGTACAGTATCTTCGGCGCGCTTCCGTTCCGCCTGTCCGGAGCGATCCCGGATATGTTTGATGCGGTATTTGAGACGGCATCCGGATTCACTACGACAGGAGCTTCCATCCTGTCGGATGTGGAAGCGCTGCCTCACTGCCTTCTGTTCTGGCGGTCCTTTACCCACTGGGTAGGCGGCATGGGCATCCTGGTATTTGTCATGGCGATCATACCGCTGGCAGCCGGCGGAAGCACCATGTTCCTGATGAAGGCGGAGAGCCCGGGACCCAGTGTCAAGAAGATGGTCCCGAAGGCAGGGCAGACCGCGTCGATCCTGTATCGGATGTATTTTGTGCTGACGGCCATGGAGATGGTGCTTCTGGTTGTGTTCCGTATGCCGGTGTTTGATGCGCTGTGCCTGACTTTCGGAACCGCCGGAACCGGCGGCTTCGCAGTGCTGAACTCGGGCCTTGCAGGGTATACGATCGCGCAGCAGGTGATCATCACCGTATTCATGATTCTGTTTGGTACGAACTTCTCTGCCTACTATCTGGTTATGACAGGGCGTATCCGTGAGATTCCGAAGATCTCGGAAGTGGTGACGTACTATGGGATCATTACGGCTGCGATCATCATGATCACGGTCAATGTGCATGGAATGTATTCGAATATCGGCATCGCGATCAAGGATGCTGCATTCCAGGTCGGTTCGATCATCACGACGACGGGTTATTCGACCGCGGACTTCAACCTGTGGCCCGCTTTCAGTAAATGGATTCTGATCCTTCTGATGTTCTGCGGAGCCTGCGCGGGTTCCACCGGCGGCGGAATCAAAGTGTCGCGTATTCAGGTCGCCGTTAAGACCGTCATCAAGGAACTGGACAATGCGATCCATCCCAATAATGTGCGTAAGATCAAATATGACGGCAAGGTTCTGGAGCATTCGGTACTTCGCGGTATCAATGTGTTTATCGTAGCGTATTTTCTGACGATGGCGCTCAGTATCCTGCTGATCACATTTGACAATTTTGATCTGGAAACGAACTTTACCGCAGTGGTTGCGACGCTGAACAATATCGGTCCCGGTCTTTCGAAAGTCGGACCGACTGCAAACTACAGCGGATACAGCACATTTTCAACCTGTGTGCTGATCTTTGACATGATCGCAGGAAGACTTGAGATCCTGCCGGTGCTGGTTCTGTTCTCTGTGCATACCTGGAAAGACGGAGGCCTGTTCTCCGGCCGCGGAAAGGCAAGGCACAGAGTAGGCGAAGCAGACGAGGCGCTGTTGGACGAAGGATTCTGACAGAGTAGAGTGAAGGCGGCTGAAACACGAAAACCGGCATGAAGTGCCGAACAGCAGGGGAAACATTATGGATAAAAGAGAGTATCAGGAAAAACTGGACGAGATCAACCGGCTGATTGCTGTGGAAGACTATGCTCAGGCAGCGAGGGTGGCGGATACGATTGACTGGAAGAGGGTCCGCAATGTGCAGACTCTTGTGATGGTGAGTGAGATCTATGAGGCTGTCGAGCGCTATGAAGACAGCAAGGTTCTTCTGCTGCGCGCGTACCGGAGGAGCCCTCTGGGCAGAACTGTGCTCTACAGACTGGTTGAATGCACGATCCATCTGGGCCAGTTTGATGAGGCGATCGAGTATTACTCCGAGTATGTGCAGGCTGCGCCGCATGACAACAATAAGTATATCCTGAAGTATAAGATCTACAAGGGAAGAGGCTCTTCCCTGGACGAGCAGATCGATATCCTGAAGGAGTATCTGGAGCAGGAGTACACGGAGAAGTGGGTCTATGAGCTGGCGAAGCTGCAGATCCAGGCCGACCGGGTACAGGAAGGTCTGTCTACCTGTGATGATCTGGTACTCTGGTTCCACAGCGGGAAATATGTGATCAAGGCGCTGGAACTGAAGAAGAAATATGCACCTCTGACTCCGAAACAGCAGGAGATCTATGACAACCGGTTCAATGAGGAAGAAGAGGAAGAATATACAGAGAGCGGCAATTCTTATCTGAAAGAGGCGCAGATGCAGGCGCTGGCCGAGAAGGCTGCAGCGCAGCAGGAAGCGATCAAGAGCGAGCTTGCGGAGGATATCTCCCATGCAGCGCAGATGGAGAAGGCGAAGGAAGAACTCTCGCAGAAGGCACAGGCTGCTCAGAAGGCCGTAGATGAGACGGCGGCCCAGTCTGAGAAGGTGCTCGCGGACAAAGCGGATGAGATCGTTGCGGAAGCCGGGATCACGGAGCCGGAGACCGGGGATGTTCCTGAAGAGGATGAACCGGACGTGAAGGAAGAACCCGAGATGGCTCCGGTATCTGCGGAAGCGGAAGATGCGCCTGAAGAAACTGCGGCTGAGGAAGAGACAGCTGAGGCACCGGCGGCGGAAGAAGAACCGGAAGAAACCCCGGAAGAAGAGCCTGCTGCAGAAGCGGAAGAAGCGCCGGAGCAGGATGAATACGCTCAGGAGATCGAAACGGTGGCTGCACAGGCAGTTGCGTCTGCACAGGAAGAGCCCGGGCAGGAAGAGGAGAGCACAGAGGAGATCTCAGAAGAGCAGCTGCAGGAGGATATGGTCCGCAGCATGCGTGAGATCGTCTCCGG
>OMSN01000085.1 GCA_900313765.1 uncultured Eubacteriales bacterium | reverse complement strand
GGCAGCGCGCCTTCCGACAGAGGAGCCGACAGTGTGTTCTGTCTGACCACCTACCGTGTGTTTGCGGACGGAACCGTGCGCTGTATCCTGGATTACGATCCTGCAGCCGATCTTCCGCCCATGCCTGAGTTTGGCTGGCTGTTTGGAATCAATGCCGATTACCGCCATGTAACTTACTACGGGAACGGGCCTGAGGAGAACTACTGTGACCGAAGAGAAGGCGTGAAACTCGGCGTTTACAGCCGGGACGCTGCAGACATGGTCGAACGGTATCTGGTGCCGCAGGAAACCGGAAACCGCACAGGCGTGCGGTGGGCAGCCGTCACGGACGACCACGGGCACGGAGTACTCCTGCGGGCTGCAGAATTCCCTGACTGTGAAGATCCAGAGGCTTCCCGTCCGGGAACCATGGAATTCTCAGCGATCCCATACAGTCCGGCGATGCTGGAGAATGCACGCCATCCGTATGAACTGCCGCCGGTTCACCACACTTATATCAAATGTGCCTTGAAGCAGATGGGTGTCGCCGGTGACGACAGCTGGGGTGCAAGGCCGCATCCGGAATACCTTCTTCCCACGGACAGAAGACTGGTATTCGCGGTGGATCTGAAAGGAATCTGAAGAAACGGAAAAATGCTGTAATCTGGCAAAAGATTACAGCATTTTTTGTGCAAATATGCATCATACTGTGCTAAACTGGATACAGCGTGTGGAACACAGCATATGGAGATGCAGAAGAGAGAAACGGCAGAATCGATACCATATAGAGTGTGATCCTGAGATTGAGATGAGGAAGGAGCAAACCACTATGTTAAAAGATGGAAAGATACTGATCGGAAAAAATAACGAGAGTGAGATCTGGCTGGATCCGGCAATGGCAAACCGTCATGGCATGATCGCGGGAGCTACCGGCACCGGTAAAACAGTCAGCCTGAAGGTGCTTGCGGAATCCTTCTCAGATGCGGGCGTTCCGGTATTTCTGGCGGACATCAAGGGTGACCTGGGCTCTCTGGCGCAGGAAGGCGTTGATGAGGAACATGTGACCGCAAGAGTCGCTTCCATGAATCTTGCAGCGGATGGATACGCATACAGAAAGTATCCGGTTTCCTTCTGGGATGTGTACGGCGAGAAGGGGATGCCGCTTCGCACCACGGTTTCCGAGATGGGGCCGCTTCTTCTTTCCAGAGTGCTGGGGATCAATGAACTGCAGACAGACATCCTGACCGTTGTCTTCAAGATCGCAGATGACCACGGTATGCTTCTGATCGACACCAAGGACCTCAAGGCGATGCTGAACTATGCGGATGAGCATTCAAGAGAATTCGCTGCTGAGTACGGCAATATCGCTCCGGCATCCATCGCCGCGATCACCCGTGCAGTGGTGTCTCTGGAGAGCCAGGGCGCGGATCTGTTTTTCGGAGAACCGGCTCTGAATATTACGGACATGCTGCAGACAGAGAACGGACAGGGCATGATCTCAATTCTGGACTGCCGCAGGCTGATCCTGAACCCGGATATGTATTCCACCTTCCTTCTGTGGATGCTCTCTGAACTCTATGAGATGCTCCCCGAAGTCGGTGACTGCCCGAAGCCGAAGATGGTATTCTTCTTTGACGAGGCACACATGCTGTTTGACCATGCGTCCAAGGATCTTCTCATGAGGATCGAGCAGACTGTGAAACTGATCCGCTCCAAGGGGGTAGGCATCTTCTTCGTGACCCAGAATCCGGGAGATATTCCGGACGGAATCATGAGCCAGCTGGGCAACAAGATCCAGCATGCTCTGCATGCATATTCCCCCAATGAACTGCGCCAGGTCAAGGCAGCGGCAGACACCTACAGATCCAATCCTGCATTTGATACTGCTGAGGCGATCCAGAACCTCGCAACCGGCGAAGCGATCATCTCCACCCTGGATACAAACGGTGTTCCCGGTATGGTTGAGCGCTGCTTCATCCTGCCCCCGCAGTCTCTCAACGGCGCATGCGATGACAATCTGCGGGACTCCCTGATCAAGGGCAGCCTTCTGTATGCCCGCTATGCGACAGCGGTCGACCGTGACAGCGCATATGAATTCCTCCAGAGAATGGGGCTGGAAGCGGAAGCTGCGGCACGCAGAGAAGCGGAAGAGAAGGAAGCGGCGAAGGCACAGGAGATCGCAGACAGAGAAGCAGCGAAGGCGCAGGCAGCTGCCGAGAGAGAGGCAGCTCGTCAGCAGGCAGCTGCCGAGAGAGAGGCAGCCCGTCAGCAGGCAGCTGAAGAGAGAGAAGCTGCCAGAGAAGCGCAGAGGAAAAGGACAGAAGTCGGCCGCGTAGCCAAGACGGTCACAGGAACCGTAGGAAGACAGATCGGCAAGACCATCGGCAAGACGGTCGGAGGAACCTTCGGACAGACCATCGGAGGCAACCTTGGCGCTCAGCTGGGAAGAAGCATCCTGGGTACCCTGTTTAAGTCCTGATATATGGCATGTGCATGAAACGGCAATTCATGCCGGCTGCTTATCAATGATCACAGACACAGTACATCGCAGGGAGCAGACATGATACATATCATCGTGAACCCGGCCGGTGCGGCCGGCAGAACCGTAAAGTTTTTCAGACGCAGCGTGCTTCCGCTGTTCTCGGGCGCGGACTATACGATTCATTTTTCTTCCCGGACCCAGGGGATCAGCGAGATCGTCAGTAAACTGACAGATCCATCTGTCATCCCCGAAGGTTCGTTCGTGAACCTGGCTGTGGTTGGCGGCGACGGAACCATGAATGAAGTTCTGAACGGGATCCGTGATTTCGAGCATACACGTGTCGGACTGATCCCGGCCGGGTCCGGCAATGATCTGGCAAGAGATCTCAGCCTTCCTCCGGAACTGGAGGATATAGTCGCCCGTATCCGGCTGGAACAGACCTTCCGGCAGATCGATGTGGGGGAGACGGTCTTCCTGGACCGGGATTACACAATGCGCTTTGTGACAGGTTCCGGATTCGGGTTTGACGCGCACGTATGCCATCTGGTGGAGACAGCTCCGCTCAAGAGCATTCTGAACCGTCTGCGTATCGGGAAACTGGTCTATCTTATAGAGGCCATCCGGCTGATCTTCATGTGGAAGAACGTGCCGGTCACCGTAACCTACGGCCCCAGGGGGGAAGAGGGAGAGCATACGCGCAGCATGGACCGCTTCATGTTCCTTGCAGCGATGAACCACAGATTCGAAGGCGGAGGATTCATGATCAGCCCCAGCGCATCCGACACGGACGGGAAGCTGGACATCTGTACCGTATACAATGTGTCGAAGCTGAAATTCATGCAGGTATTTCCGAAGGCACTCAAGGGAAAGCATATCCAGCATAAAGAGTGCGTAAGCATGGCGAGAAGAACCTGGGTCCGGGTGCACTGCGATACACCGCAGTGGGTCCACTGTGACGGTGAACCGAAATATTCCTCACAGGATGTCAGGATGCAGATCGCAGATGTGAAGCTGAATCTGATGGTTTGAAAATGAATCAGATGATCTGAAAAAAATTCTTGCTACTGTGTAAAAAACATGATATAGTATCCCTCGTGTTGAATTTCGAGATGGTCCTCTGTTGCAGAATAGTCTTGCATTAAGAACATCCGTCAAGACAGGAGGAACACAGCAATGAATGATATTATCAAAGAGATCGAACAGGAACAGCTGAAGGCAGAAGTTCCGCAGTTTCGTGTCGGCGATACCGTAAGGGTCCACGCCAGAATCAAAGAAGGCGAGAAGGAAAGGATCCAGGTATTCGAAGGCGTTGTCCTGAAGAAGCAGGGCGGAAGCAACCGCGCTACCTTTACCGTTCGTAAGAACTCGAACGGTGTTGGCGTTGAGAAGACATGGCCGCTGCATTCTCCTTCCGTAGTGAAGGTAGAGGTCGTCAGACTCGGTAAGGTAAGACGTGCTAAACTGAATTACCTGAGAGGCCGCGTCGGCAAGAGAGCAAAGGTCAAGGAACTGGTTCGCTGAGATAGTAGTTTATCGGGGCTGCCGCACAGACAGAGTGCGGCAGCCCCGAAATCATATGGGGAGCAGCTGGTACATGAAGTACGTAAATGACGAACCGATCGATTTTACGAATGAGGACTGGAAGAGTCACACACCCAGAGAGCTCGCGAGGCTGCAGGCACTCGAGAAGCAGGACAGGAGCAGGCGCAGGAGAAAGAAGAAGTCTGTGCCCAGGATCCTGTTTGAATGGGTGTTCCTGATCATTGTCGCAGTTCTGTTCGCCTACGTCTCGGTATATACCTTCGGGCAGCAGAGAACGAATGTCGGACAGTCCATGGACCCGACACTGTCCGGCGGCGATGTCTGCCTGATCAACATCCTGGCGTTTCAGGTCGGAACCCCCAGCCAGGGAGATCTGATCTCCTTCAAACCCAATGGAAGTGCGAACGCACGCTCTGACATCAAGCGTGTCATCGGAGTCCCGGGGCAGAAGATCCAGATCAAAGACGGTATGATCTATATCAATGATAAGGTCTATCTGGAGGGAAAGGACTATCCGGCGATCACCAGTCCGGGGATGGCACAGGAACCGATCCGGCTGCAGGAGGGAGAGTATTTTGTTCTGGGGGATAACCGGAACAATTCCGAAGACTCCAGGAATCCTGAGATCGGTATCGTCACCAGCGAGATGATCGAGGGAGAGGTATGGTTCGTGCTCGGACCTGCTGAACACAGAGGTTTTCTGTAAAGAGTATGAAGGATCTGACATAAAAGAAAGCGGTTATAAATAAGAATGGATTATCAATGGTATCCGGGGCATATGACCAAAGCCCGGAGAATGATGCAGGAGAATATGGCTCTGATCGACCTTCTGATCGAGCTGACTGATGCCAGAGCGCCTCAGTCCGGAAGGAATCCGGACATTGATTCTCTGGCAAAAGGGAAGAGCCGCATCATCGTGCTCAACAAGTCAGACCTGGCGGACAGTGAAGTTACGGATCGATGGAGAGCATTTTACGAGAAGGATGGCATCCTGACGGCTGCTGTGGATTCCAGAAAAGGATCCGGTGTAAGGCAGCTGAAACCCCTGATCGATAAAGCATGTGAGGAGAAGATAGAGCGCAACCGGAGAAGAGGGATCGTCAACCGTCCGGTACGTGCGATGATCGCAGGTATCCCGAATGTCGGGAAGTCGACTTTCATCAATTCATTTGCAGGGAAGGCGGTCGCGAAGACCGGAGACAAACCCGGCGTCACAAAGGGGAAGCAGTGGATCCGGCTGAACAAGAATGTGGAACTGCTGGACACTCCCGGAATCCTGTGGCCGAAGTTTGACGATCAGGTCATCGGAATGCGTCTGGCGATCCTGGGATCGATCCGTGATGAGATCACGGATGAAGGAGAACTGGCGGTATGGCTGATCCGTTATCTGACAGATCAGTATCCGGATGCTCTGGAAGCAAGATACAGGCTTGAAATGGATCAGCAGAACGTGCCGGGCGACCCGGCTCTTGCGATACTGGAGAGAATTGCAGTCTGCCGGGGCTGTCTGAAAGCAGGCGGACAGGCAGATCTTTCAAAAGCGGCAAAGGTTCTGATCGATGACTTCCGGTCAGGAAGGCTTGGGAGGATCACTTTGGAGAGACCCTGATGGCTAGAAACAGGAATGACAACCGATATTCCGGGCGGAAGAAAAAGAGTCCGATGCGCGTGATCTTTGGATGGGTCATGTTCATCGGTGTATTTCTGATGCTTCTGTTTGTCCTGGTTCCGCTTGTCGGAGCAACCATGAAAGTGACAGACGGTGCCATGGGACCGACTCTCGGGATCGGTGATACAGTGGCTGTCAATCATATTGCCTATGCGCTGTTTCGCCCTAAGAGAGGGGATATCGTACAGTTTTCTGTATCAGAGGATTCGCATGCGGCTGCGGCGCAGGCCGGGACGGTCTATATCCGCCGGGTGATCGCCCTTCCGGGAGAGACCATCCAGATCATGGACGGGACCGTCTATATCAATGGATATCCGCTGAAGGAGGAGTACGCATCCGGTGCGACTGCGTACGGTGGGATCGTGGCTTCGCAGCTGACACTGAACAACGATGAGTATTTTGTGATGGCGGACAACCGTTCCAATAACTTTGACAGCAGAGACTCAACGGTTGGTCCGATCCTGCGTGACGACATTCTCGGGAAGGTCTGGCTGAGAGTCCTTCCGCTTGACAAGTTCGGAAGACTGAAGTAACCGGGAAGCGAAGGCGTTCCTGAGAGGTCCGAAGCCGGATCGTTTCAGTGAAGCGGACAAACGAGGGATTCGATATGAGGAAAGCAGCCCAGATCCAGGAGATCTACAGAATGACCGACAAGACGGATGAAGCAGCGCTGCGCTCGTTCATCCGTGAATACGAGGACGATCCGAGAGCAGGGATCCGAAAACTGGTAGATGGAGCCGGGAAGGCACTTGAACGGATCGGACAAGAGAGGGAGCGCCTTGAACAGATGCGCTCCTATGAGAGGGACTGCGTTCAGAAAGGCTATACGTATATCTGCGGGATCGATGAGGCCGGGAGGGGACCTCTGGCAGGCCCTGTAGTTGCGGGTGCGGTGATCCTTCCGCAGGACTGTGAGATCTTCGGACTGAATGACTCCAAGAAACTGTCTGAAAAACGAAGAGAAGAGCTGTACGAGGAGATCACGGAGAAAGCACTCGCCTGGGGGGCTGGTGTGATCGGGCCGGCAAGGATCGACGAGATCAACATCCTGCAGGCGGATTACGAGGCAATGTGTGAGGCGATCGGCCAGCTGAAGGTCATGCCGCAGATCCTGCTCAATGACGCAGTGACCATCCCGCAGGTTCGGATTCCCCAGATCAGCATCATACATGGAGATGCCAGGAGCGTATCGATCGCTGCAGCCAGTATCATAGCCAAGGTCACAAGGGACAGGATGATGGTCGAATAC
>OMSN01000086.1 GCA_900313765.1 uncultured Eubacteriales bacterium | reverse complement strand
GGAGGTTTCCAAAAACCGTTATTCTTTAAAACTTGCATCCTGAATATGTTTGCGTTATATTGGGCGTCAAAAGGTTTGAAAGAAAAGGCAGGATGTAACTTACATGGCACATTATCTGGTGATCGTCGAGTCTCCGACGAAAGTCAAAACAATCAAGAAATTTCTGGGATCCAACTATACGCTTATGGCCTCGGCAGGGCATGTCAGAGATCTGCCCAAGAGCCAGATGGGATTTGACCCGGAGAATGATTATGAACCAAAATACATCACGATCCGCGGCAAGGGAGATGTACTGGCAGCCCTTCGCAAGGAAGTGAAGAAGGCGGACAAGGTCTATCTGGCAACGGACCCGGACCGTGAGGGAGAGGCGATCAGCTGGCACCTTGTCTCGGCTCTGAATCTGGATCCGAAGAAGACGTTCCGCATAACATTTAACGAGATCACGAAGTCTGCGGTGAAGGATGCCCTGAAGCATCCGAGACAGATCGACATGAATATGGTCGACGCGCAGCAGACCAGACGTATCCTGGACCGTATGGTGGGATACCGGATCAGTCCCCTTCTGTGGAAGAAGATCAAGAGAGGACTGAGCGCCGGACGTGTGCAGTCTGTGGCACTCCGGATCATTGCAGACCGCGAGGCGGAGATCAATGCGTTTGTTCCGGAAGAGTACTGGACGCTGGATGCTTCCCTGAAAGAGAAGGGGGCAAAGAAAGCCATCACTGCCCAGTTCCACGGGATCGGATCCAAGAAGATAACCCTTGAAAACGGGGAGATGACGGAAACAATCCGCTCTTCGCTGGAGAATGCCACGTTTACGGTCACATCCGTGAAAAAGAGCGAGAGAGTGCGCAAGGCGCCGCTTCCGTTCACGACCAGTACGATGCAGCAGGAGGCTTCCAGGGTCCTGAACTTCGGGACACAGAAGACCATGCGCATTGCCCAGCAGCTGTATGAAGGTGTTGACATCAAGGGAGAAGGCACAGTGGGTCTGATCACCTACCTGAGAACCGACTCCACCAGAATCTCTGACGAGGCAAATGCAGCTGCAGCGCAGTTTATTGAAGAGCAGTACGGCAGCCATTATCTCGGCCAGGCTGTGAAGGATTCCTCGAAGGGAAGCACGGAAGGACAGAACGCAGCCTCGGATCATGCAGGCAGTGTCCGCATCCAGGATGCGCACGAAGCAATCCGTCCGTCTGACATTCGCAGGACGCCTGCGTCCGTGAAAAATGCACTGTCCAGAGAGCAGTACCGCCTGTACGAACTGATCTGGAAGAGATTTGTCGGAAGCTGCATGGCCGGCGCCAGATATGAGAACCTGCAGATCCGGATCACCGCGGCTGCCGATCAGGAATATATCTTCACGGCAAGCACCGCGAAGGTCCTGTTCGAAGGCTTCCAGGTCGTATACCGCGATCCGGAAGGAGAAGAAGACAAGAAGAGCGGCGCACTGGGCGGCCTGGAGGAAGGCGAGGTCCTTACCTACGAAGGCGCGCAGGCACAGCAGCACTTCACACAGCCGCCGGCACATTTTACAGAGGCATCTCTGGTACATACGCTGGAGGAGAAAGGCATCGGACGCCCGTCCACTTACGCGCCTACGATCTCGACTCTGCTTGCAAGACACTATATTACCAAGGAATCCCGCAGCCTCTATGTGACAGAGCTGGGAGAGGCAGTCAACGCGATCATGAAGTCTTCGTTCCCGGAGGTGGATGACGTTGCGTTTACTGCCAATATGGAGTCCCTTCTGGATATGGTTGCGGAAGGAAAGATGGAGTGGAAGAGTATCGTGCGGAACTTCTACCCGGATCTTGATCGGGAAGTCACGGCAGCGGAAGAGAGCCTTGGCAAGGTAGAGATCGCGGATGAGGAGACGGATATCGTCTGTGACAAATGCGGCCGGAATATGGTCATCAAGTACGGCCCTCACGGTAAGTTCCTGGCATGCCCGGGATTCCCGGAGTGCCACAACACCATGCCGTATTATGAGAAAGCGGGGGTGAAGTGCCCCAAGTGCGGTGATGAAGTTGTGATCCGCCGCTCCAGGAAGGGAAGAAGATTCTACGGATGTGAGAATCCGGAGTGCGATTTTATCTCCTGGTCCAGACCCAGTGAAGTCAGATGCCCGAAGTGCGGAAGCTGGATGGCGGAGAGGGGTGCGAAACTGGTCTGCCAGAACGAGACCTGCGGGCATTCCATACAGTCTGAGCGTACATCCGACTGAGTGATGCCTCAGATGGGGCGGTTACTTTGAGGGTAAATGAGGTATAATTGGAACAATCATGCAAATCCGGAGAAAACTTGTTTAAAATTGTGTGAAAAAGTGGCATAGATTTATTGAATTGTATGTGTTAAGATGCATAGACATACAATTCAGTCGGGATTTTCCCCGCCTTATCGGGCGATGGATAAGACCAATGACAGGTTCACACCATGCCGGAGGTGCATATATGAGTGTCCAGTTACTCGACAAGACCCGAAAAATCGGTCAGCTTCTTCACAATAACAATTCGAGCAAGGTTGTCTTCAATGACATCTGCAGCATCCTGACGCAGATCCTCGCTTCGAATGTTCTGGTGATCAGCCGCAAAGGTAAGGTCCTCGGAGTCAGTGAAGCAGATCAGGTCAGTGAACTGAAAGAGATGATCGTGGATCGTGTCGGGAATTTCATCGATCCGATGCTCAATGAGCGTTTTCTGTCCATTCTTTCCACTAAGGAAAATGTGAACCTGGAGACTCTCGGATTCCTGGATGACAACATCCGTACCTACCAGGCTATCGTGAATCCGATCGAGATCGCGGGGGAGAGGCTCGGCACGGTCTTCATGTACCGGATGGACCGTCCTTATGAGATCGATGATATCATCCTGTCCGAGTATGGGACTACTGTGGTCGGTCTGGAGATGATGCGCTCCCAGAGTGAGGAGAATGAAGAAGAAAACCGCAAGATCCAGGTTGTGAAGAGTGCGATCAGCACTTTGAGCTATTCCGAACAGGAAGCGATCATTCATATCTTCAGGGAACTGGACGGACAGGAAGGCGTGCTGGTGGCCAGCAGGATCGCAGACCGTGTGGGCATCACCCGTTCCGTGATCGTGAATGCGCTCAGGAAGTTTGAGAGCGCAGGCGTCATCGAATCCAAGAGTTCCGGAATGAAGGGGACCTATATCAAGGTTCTGAACGATGCGGTCTATGATCAGCTGAATGAGATCCGGAGAGCGTAAGAGGCCGCCCTGGAAGACACAAAATATTCAAAAATCGAGAAAAAACGAGAAAAAACGAGAATAAAAGAGTTTTTTTGAACCCGAAAAAGAATTATGCACCTACCGAGGGGTTGCATAATTCTTTATTTCTGCTATTATGAGCATTGTGATTTAGCACTCAAATTTAATGAGTGCTAATAAATTAAATGAATGGAATGGAGGAATGCATTATGAAGTTAGTTCCGTTGGGAGATAAGGTTGTTCTGAAGCAGCTTGAGGCTGAAGAGACCACAAAGGGCGGAATCATCCTGGCAGCAAAGTCCCAGGAGAAGCCGCAGGAAGCTGTTGTGATCGCGGTTGGCGACGGCAAGGTTGACGGCAAGGAGATCGTCATGAGCGTCAAGGAAGGCGACACAGTTGTATATTCCAAATACGCCGGCAATGAGTTCAAACTTGGCGATGAAGAATATATCCTCTGCAAGATGGGTGACATTCTCGCAAAAGTAGAGTAACAGACAGAACAGAATCAGGAGGAAAATAAAACATGGCTAAGGAATTAAAGTACGGCGATGAGGCAAGAGAAGCCCTTCGCGTTGGCGTTGATAAACTGGCAGATACCGTCCGCGTAACCCTCGGACCGAAAGGAAGAAACGTAGTTCTCGACAAGACATACGGTTCTCCGGTCATCACCAATGACGGTGTCACCATTGCAAAAGAGATCGAGTTGGAAGACGCATTTGAAAACATGGGCGCACAGCTGATCCGTGAAGTTGCTTCCAAGACGAACGATGTTGCCGGTGACGGAACCACCACAGCAACTGTCCTGGCACAGGCAATGGTTCATGAAGGCATGAAGAACCTGGCAGCAGGCGCAAACCCGATCGTACTGCGCAAGGGTATGCAGAAGGCTACGGATGCTGTTGTCGCAGCAATCAAGGAAGCCAGCCAGAAGGTCAAGGGCAAGGAGCAGATCGCGAAGGTCGCAGCTGTTTCTTCCAGCAGCGAAGAAGTCGGACAGATGGTCGCAGACGCTATGGAAAAGGTCTCCAAGGACGGCGTTATCACCGTTGAGGAATCCAAGACCATGAAGACAGAGCTTGACCTGGTTGAAGGTATGCAGTTTGACCGCGGATACATTTCCGCATATTTTGCAACCGATACCGAGAAGATGGAAGCGTCTCTGGACGATCCGTACATCCTGATCACCGACAAGAAGATTCCGTACATCCTGATCACCGACAAGAAGATCAGCAATATCCAGGATCTCCTTCCGCTGCTTGAGCAGATCGTGCAGGCAGGCAAGAAGCTTCTTATCGTCGCAGAGGATGTGGAAGGCGAAGCTCTTACCACTCTGATCCTGAATAAGCTGCGTGGAACCTTCTCCGTAGTTGCAGTCAAGGCTCCGGGCTATGGCGACAGAAGAAAAGACATGCTGCAGGATATCGCGATCCTGACCGGCGGCACCGTGATCTCCGATGAGGTTGGTCTTGAAGTGAAGAGCGCTACCATCGACATGCTGGGCCAGGCGAAGAGCGTCAAGGTTACCAAGGAGAATACGATCATCGTAGACGGCCTTGGAGATAAGAGCGCCATCGCGCAGAGAACCGAGCAGATCCGTGCACAGATCGAAGAGACCAAGTCTTCCTTCGATAAGGAGAAGCTTCAGGAGAGACTTGCGAAGCTGGCAGGCGGTGTTGCCGTGATCCGCGTCGGCGCTGCTACCGAGACTGAGATGAAGGAAGCCAAGTTCCGTATGGAAGATGCCCTGAACGCAACGAGAGCTGCTGTTGAAGAAGGTATCGTATCCGGCGGCGGATCTGCATACATCCATGCAGCTGCAACCGTTGCATCCAAGATGGAAGCGCTGGAAGGCGACGAGAAGACCGGTGCGCAGATCGTACTCAAGGCTCTGGAAGCTCCGCTGTACTTCATCGCTGAGAATGCAGGTCTTGCAGGCTCTGTCGTAGTCAACAAGGTCAAAGAGTCCGCTCTGAACGAAGGCTTTGATGCTTACAACGAGAAGTATGTGAACATGATCGAAGCAGGCATCATCGACCCGGCCAAGGTCACCAGATCTGCACTGCAGAATGCAAGCTCCGTAGCAAGCACACTGCTCACCACGGAAGCGACCGTCGGAACCATCAAGGAGCCGGCGCCGGCAGTACCGGCTGCACCGCAGGGCGGAATGTACTGATTCCTCCCGCGTCTGGGAGAAGGCATTACAGCCTCCGGAAACAGCTTTATGAATAAAATGAAAAGATACCGTCGATCCGGCGGTATCTTTTTTTGTATGCATCCGCGGGTGGGCATCCTGCGTCGTCAAGATGTTTGCTCCTTCCTCCGGATGCCCGGAAAGTGTGGAAAAGATACGTGTGCTTTGGTATAATCAGATATTAGTTTGAGAAAGGCCGTGCAGATCTATGACGGAAGAGGAAAAAAGGAAAGAAAAAGAATACCTGAAACTGGAAGCCCAGAAAGCACGCAGAGAAGAATGGGCGAAGATACGGAGTTTGGGAACGGGAGCGAAGATCCAGTATTTCTGGGACTACTACAAGATCGTCCTGGTGCTGGCTGTCGTTCTGATCACAGTGATATATATCATTGTCAATATGGTCATCGGCTTCCGGACACATGTACTGCTTTATACCAGTATCCTGAATGTAAATGAGCTGGATCCGGACACAGGGAGGCTGACTTCAGACTTTGCTGAATATGCGGGCGGAATAAAGAAGCGTGAGAAGATCGAGTTTGACACATCGATCCACCTTGATCCCAATTCCAGCGGTACCTCGCAGGCAGAAGTGGCCAATACCATGAAGATGACTGCGCTTCTTCAGACGGGAATTCTGGACACCTGTCTCGCACCCGGTGAAACGATGCAGTTTCTGCAGGAGCAGGGGATGTTCATGAGTCTGGATGATCTGCTGGATGAAGACCTGAAGGCAGAGTACCAGGACAGCGGTTATCTGTATTATGCACCGGAGCCGCTGTATGATGAGGAGACAGGTGCTCTGATCCTTCCTCAGACGGAGGGTGACGGAGAAGAGACATCCGGCTCTTTGGCGGCAGCAGACAGGCCGCAGCATATCTATGCGGTTCGGGTCGATCAGTCAGGTGTTCTTTTGCAGTATGGGATCCATGTGGCAGACGAGGTCTGGTTCAGCGTGATCGGCAGCTGCGACCATACAGAGATGGCGATGAAGCTGTTTGACTTTTTAAGGGGAAAGACCGGGTGACAGGAAAACCCGTATAAGATATTAGGAAAGAAAGAGAGGGTATCATTATGAATGACGGTTATGAAGAGATTCTGGTGAAGAGACAGTCCAGCGCAAAAGATACGATCCTGAAAGCCCTGGTGATCGCAGTGGCCGTCGCGCCGGTGGTGTACGGAGTCGTTTTTGCGTTTCTGCCGGCGATACTGATCGGTATCGTGCTGGGGTTTGTCGGGTATTATTTCCTGCTTCCGATGCTGGATATCGAGTATGAGTATCTGTATGTTGGCGGTGACATTGATATAGACAAGATCATGTCGAAGCGCAAGAGGAAGAAGGTGGCTTCCTATTCCAAAGATAACCTGGAGATCATGGCTCCGGAGGGAAGTGACCACGTTGGCTCATTTATGAAAGGCGGCAAGATCCTGGATTACACCAGCGGCAATCCGGATGTCAAAGCATGGATCGTCGTATACAGCCTGGAGAAGGGGTCAGACGTTGTGAGACTTGAACTTACACCGGAGATTGCCCAGGATATGAGACGCTATGCTCCGAGAAAGGTTTTCTTTGACTGAGTGATGTGACTCATTGCATGATCTGACATTGTGTGGTATCATGTGCGAAACTTTTTGACGACCCAGGAAGAGGAAAGAAAGGAGACCAGCCGCCCTATGGGACAGATCATTAATGAAGGAATCACTTTTGACGATGTACTTCTTGTGCCAGCATATTCACAGGTGATCCCGAATCAGATCGACCTCACAACCCATCTGACCAAGTCCATCAAACTGAACATTCCGGTAATGAGTGCCGGTATGGACACTGTTACAGAGTACAGAATGGCAATTGCCATGGCTCGCCAGGGCGGAATTGGTATCATTCATAAGAATATGTCCATCGCCATGCAGGCGGAGGAAGTTGACAAGGTCAAGAGATCCGAGTTCGGTGTAATTTCGGATCCGTTCTATCTGGGACCTGACAACACTCTGCAGGAAGCGGAGGACCTGATGCACAAGTATCGCATCAGCGGTGTTCCGATCGTGGATACGGACGGAAAACTGGTGGGCATCATCACCAACCGTGATCTGAAGTTCCAGGAAGACCTGACCAGGAAGGTCTATCAGGATATGACCAGTGAGAATCTGGTCACTGCACGTGAAGGAACCACCCTGGAGGAAGCAAAGCGGATTCTGGGAAGAGCCCGCAAGGAGAAGCTTCCGATCGTGGATGCGGCAGGACATCTCAAAGGGCTTATCACCATCAAAGACATCGAGAAGAATATCAAGTATCCGAACTCCGCCAAGGATTCCAAGGGCAGGCTTCTGGCCGGTGCCGGAGTCGGCGTCACTGCGGATGTCCTGGACAGAGTCGCAGAACTGGAGAAGGCACATGTGGACGTGGTCGTAGTGGACAGCGCGCATGGACATTCCGCCAACGTTCTGCGCGTGGTCAGCATGATCAAGGATAAGTATCCGGATCTGCAGGTCATCGCAGGCAATGTGGCTACTGCTGAGGGAACAGAGGCACTGATCAAGGCCGGCGCAGACTGCGTCAAGGTCGGAATCGGTCCCGGATCGATCTGTACGACCCGTGTCGTGGCCGGAATCGGTGTGCCGCAGATCTCCGCTGTCATGAACAGCTATGAGGCGGCTGATAAATACGGTATTCCGATCATTGCCGACGGCGGCATCAAATATTCGGGAGACATCACGAAAGCGATCGCAGCAGGCGCAAATGTCTGCATGATGGGATCCCTGTTTGCCGGATGCGACGAGGCGCCCGGCGATTTCGAACTCTACCAGGGAAGAAAATACAAGGTTTACCGCGGCATGGGTTCCATAGCCGCCATGGAAAAAGGTTCCAAGGACCGTTATTTCCAGACGAATGCCAAGAAGCTGGTTCCGGAAGGAGTCGAGGGCAGGGTTGCCTACAAGGGCTCTGTGGAAGATTCCATCTTCCAGCTGATGGGTGGCCTTCGTTCCGGTATGGGCTACTGCGGAGCTCCGGATATCGAGACGCTCAAGAAAAACGGAAAGTTCATCAAGATCACCAGCGCGGCACTCCGTGAGAGTCATCCGCATGATATCCATATCACGAAGGAAGCACCGAACTACACGGTAGAGGACGACATCTGACTGCGGGCATGAAGCATCGGATCAGGCTTGAAAGCAGTCAATCAGGCAATAAACTGTACAGAAGCAGGATGGGGCAGCAGACACAACCATGAGCGGGAGAAGCGACAACCATAACAGACAGGAGCAGAACAGGAGAAGAAACCTCCCTGGAGGTACTTCTTCGGACCGTTCCAGACAGTATTCTCCGGACCGATCCGGCCGCAGGAGAGGCGGATCCGGGAACGGTTCCTACGAGAATCCGTATGTGAATCTGACTCCCTACGAGAGATATCTCAGAGAGAAGAAACGCAAGCGCGCAGGGAGGATCATTTTCTGGGTGATTCTGATCGAGGCGATCTGTCTGCTGGTAGGCGCGTTCGTGCTCCTCATGCCGAAGGAAGATCCGGAACTGGACGACCTGGTCAATAAGAAGGTTAAGTTTGAATACCAGACGGAAACGGACCGTGTTGTCACCTATGGACTGGCAGTCCCGCGGCCGAATATCGATGTGCAGCTGCTTGATGTAAATGAATGGTCCAGACCCGGGATCAAGGTGGACAATATCGACAAGATCGTTGTGCACTATCTTGGCAACCCGGAGACGACTGCACAGCAGAATCATGATTATTTTCAGAGCCTGAAGAATCTGCAGAACACGTATATGAGCGCCAACTATGTAGTCGGCACCACGGGAGAGATCATCCAGTGTGTTCCGGACGGGGAAGTTGCATGGGCTTCCAATGAGGCGAATTATTATTCGATCTCCATTGAGAACTGCCATGAGGACTCTTCGGGGAAACTGACCGATTCCACCTACTGGTCGGACGTCCATCTGGTTGCCTACCTGTCGGAGAAATACGGACTTGGAAGAGATGACATTATCCGGCACTATGATGTGACCGGAAAGATCTGCCCGAAGTGGTACGTAGAGCATCCGGATGAATGGGAACAGTTCAAGGATGACGTTATGACCTACCGCCAGGAGTGTGCGGATGCGCAGAGAAATATGATCGATGAGCTTCTGCATGCACGCGATAACGATGAAACGGAAGATGATGTTCTCAGAAAATATCTGGACAGCCTGAACTTTGAGACAGATGCACAGCTGGAGACTTCTGATCAGGATCTGTGGGAAGAGCTGAAGAAGAGGGCAGAGAAGGCTGCAGAATGATCACAGGACAGATACGGGGGAGGCGCAAGCCTCCCTCTCTTTCAGAAAGAGGAGAATTATGGCAAGACTGGAACAGATGCTGGAAATGATCCGGAAGGACAGGGATGTCAGGCAGAACCTGATTCAGATCCGTCAGAACATAACCGATGAGTCTCTGCGGAGAAACTTCATGTATCTTCTGGGCGGAGATTTCACCCTGCTGACGGACCTTCTGAAACATGAGGATCCGAAGGTCAGGAAGAATGCTGCACTGATCCTTGGTGCTGCAGAGGATGAGGATGTTCTTCCGGCTCTGCTGGAAGCATGGGAGGCAGAGGAGACTCTCTTTGTGAGAGAGGATTATCTCAAGGCAGTATCCATGCTGGATTACAGAGAATATCTGCCTGCCCTGAAGGCGCGGATCGCTGTTCTGGAAGAAACACTGCAGGAGCCGGATGGCGAAGCCGGAGAGAATGCGCCGCAGGATCCGGAGAATGCAGAGGCTCTGTGGGATAACAACAAACACCTTCTGGCGGAGTTATCCAGGCTTCGCAGCATGGTGAGCCGCTATGAGCGCAGAAGCAGCCACAGGTATGTGAAAATGTCCCCTGCACCGGACCTGGTGCTTCAGACGAACCGGCTGCATGCGGATGTCACAGCCGGGCAGATCCATACCGGTACAGTCAATACGATGAAGGGAGCGGTTCATGTCAAGGGCGGGGACCTGCGGGAGATCCTGAAGATCCGCACCTGGACCGAGATCCTGTTTCCGATTCCCGGAGCCAGACCTGTGACGGGCGATGAGAAAGCGATCGCACAGAAGCTCAGAGACCTGAAGATCGGCAATTATCTGAAGTATCTGCACGAAGACTCTGACCAGCCATTCCGCTACCGGATCGAACTGAAGAGCGTGACGATACCGAAGGACAGAAGAGGGGAATTCATCCGCAGGATCGCGTCCAGACTGGATGCCCTGGAGAGGGGGACTCTGCAGAATACGGATTCTTCCTATGAGGTGGAGCTGCGCCTGATCGAGCGCAGGGACAAGAGTCTGGTCCCGATGCTGAAGCTGTTCACGATACCGGACAGAAGGTTTGCATACAGGAAGGAGACGACTGCGCAGAGTACATCTGCCGCACTTTCCGCCCTGGCCATGGAGCTGGCCCGCCCTTACCTGAAGGATGGCGCACAGGTCCTGGATCCGTTCTGCGGAACGGGAACCCTGCTGATGGAGAGATGTATCATAACCGGTGCAGACCCCGTCTACGGAGTAGACCGTTTTGGGGAAGCTGTGGAGAAGGCAAAGATCAATGCACAGATCTCGGAACAGTTCCAGCATGCACCGTTCCATCTCATCAACCGTGACTTTTTCGACTTCACGCATGACTATCCGTTCGATGAAGTCATCACCGAACTTCCCCGGGAGGAAGCAGCGGGTGATCACGCGGAAGAATACGCGCAGAAGTTCCTGCAGAAAGTATCGTCTTTCCTTGCACCGGGTGCCCTTCTGGTCATCCTGACAGATGACGCGCCGGCTCTGAAGAATGCCCTGCAGAAGGCGAAGAACTTTACACTGGAAGACAGCTTTCTTCTGAATGAGCGGTCCGGGACGGAGGAATGCATTCTTCACTGGCAGCCCTG
>OMSN01000268.1 GCA_900313765.1 uncultured Eubacteriales bacterium | reverse complement strand
GTTATTCATTGCAAGTATAATTTTAACACAAAAGAAGGATCCTGGGCTTTGATAAACCCTCGATCCTTCTTTGTTTTTCAGGCTATGCTTTTTTCACAGCCGCTTTTTTTCGTGTCAGAAGACAGACAGTGCACGGATGTGATATGATAGTTTTGTCAGTAACTGGAAACCTTTGATCTGTCGGATGGTGAAGCGTATGAGATATCTTCTTACAAGTGAACAGATGAAAACCTGTGACAGCACAGAGATTGAACACTATGGGGTTCCCTCTATCGTTCTGATGGAACGGGCTGCTCTGTCGGTGCGGGACGTAATACTGCATAGGTATGCACAGGCATCGAATATACTGGTTATCTGCGGAAGCGGCAACAACGGAGGCGACGGATTCGCCGTGGCAAGACTGCTGAACATGGCCGGCAGAAGAGCGGATGTACTCTTTGTCGGAAAACATGACCATATGACGCAGGAGACGGCAAAGCAGGCGGAGATTTTCTCCAGACATGGCGGAACGATCCTGCCGGACGAATCCGGAGTGAAGGGATACGATCTCATCGTAGATGCCCTGTTTGGGATCGGCCTGTGCAGGGAAGTGATCGGGAGATATGCCGATCTGATCCATGCGGTGAACCGCTCAGACACACCGGTGGTGGCGGTGGATATTCCCTCAGGAATCAGTGCGGACGACGCTCATGTGCTGGGCTGTGCGGTGAGAGCGGACATCACGGTCACGATGGCATTCCCCAAACTTGGACTCATGCTGTATCCGGGAGCGCAGTACTGCGGGGAGGTGATCGTCTCCGACATCGGGATCACTGCCGCAGGACTGAAAGAAGACGCGGTGATCAGTCTGGAGAGCAGTGATCTTCCGGCGCTTCTGCCTGCAAGGAGAAGGACTGCCAACAAAGGGACCTACGGAAGACTGCTTCTCATTGCAGGAACCAGGAACATGGCAGGAGCCGCCTGCCTGGCAGGAAGGGCTGCCTACCGCAGCGGATGCGGACTTGTGTGTGTATACTCTCATGAAGAGAACCGGGTGATCCTGCAGACATCACTTCCCGAGGCACTGTATGCTCCCTCGACAGACAGTCTGGAACACTGGCTGGACTGGGCGGACGCAGTTGCAGTCGGACCGGGGATGGGCCAGAGTGAACGCAGTCTGGAAGTGCTCACACAGGTGCTCCTGCAATGGACAGGCCCGCTTGTGCTGGATGCGGACGCACTGAACCTCATGGCAGCGCACCCCGAACTCAGTGCTGAGAATGCCGCATCTGCCATTGTCACGCCTCATCCCGGTGAGATGGCGCGGCTTCTGAACAGCAGTGATCCGGAAGGGGTGCAGATCTCTGATATCGTTTCCCGGCCGGTTGACGTCGCGCGGCAGTATGCTGCAAGGACCGGATATGTAACCGTTCTGAAAGGCGCGCGCACTGTCATTTCCGATGGAGAAGAAACCTATCTGAATCTCACCGGCAATGAAGGGATGGCAACCGGAGGATCCGGCGATGTCCTGACAGGAATCATCGGGAGTTTTCTTGCTCAGGGAATGGGGGCGCTGGACGCTGCCAGGACCGGTGTGCTGACACACGGAGTGGCAGGAGATGAAGCGGCGAAGAAACTGGGGACCAGAAGCGTTACCGCAGGGGATATTGCGGATCATATCCCGTATGCGCTGCACCCAGGTGCAGACGCATAGACTCTGCTGATGCGGATTGCAATTGTTTTATGATTTACAGGAGGATTGAAAATGACCTATCAGGAAGTTCTGAAGAATGCTGCAGGTAAGATGGGGCCGTACTGCAAGGTATGTCCCGTGTGCAATGGCAGAGCCTGCCGCAACACGATTCCCGGACCGGGATCAAAGGGGTACGGCGATACTGCCATCCGTAATTTTGAAGAGTGGAAGAAGATCCGGGTCAACATGGACACTCTGACACAGAACTGCAGTCCGGATACTTCATTTGACTTCTTTGGGTATACGATGAAATACCCGATCTTCGCCGGACCGGTCGGTGCAGTGAATCTGCACTATGGAGACATGCTGGATGATGTAACCTACAATCAGATCCTCGTGTCAGGCTGCGCGCAGGCAGGGATCCTGGCTCTGACCGGAGACGGAACCAATCCGACGGTTATGGAAGCGGCATCTGAGGCGATCGCTTCCCAGAACGGACGCGGAGTACCAACAGTCAAACCCTGGGATGTCAATACGCTGGAAGAGAAGTTCCGCCTGGTGCAGAAGTCCGGTTCCATTGCAGTGGCAATGGATGTGGACGCCGCAGGGCTGCCCTTCCTGCAGAATCTCACACCTCCTGCAGGCAGCAAGACGGTGGAAGAACTGGCGCAGATCGTACAGGCTGCAGGAAAACCATTTATCGTCAAAGGGATCATGACCGTCGCAGGTGCTCTGAAGGCTAAAGAGGCCGGCGCGGCAGCCATCGTCGTATCCAACCATGGCGGCAGAGTGCTGGACCAGTGCCCGTCGACGGCAGAAGTTCTTCCCGAGATCGCACAGGCAGTCGGAGATGACATGGCACTTGGAGCTGACGGCGTGATCATCGCAAGACCCTATGTCACAGCCGTCTACGGAGGTGCACAGGAAGGAATCGCGGCACTCACAGAGAAACTGGGAAAAGAACTCGCCGACACCATGAAGATGTGCGGCACTCCCAGCCTGAGCGCCATTACCAGAGAAAACGTCAGACTCTGAACCGATCAGACAGGTAGCAGATACCGGTTCACGATATGGAGGTATAAATGATCAGGGATCTTGTTGTAAAGAGCAGGAGTTTCAGAGGCTACGATGAGAGCCGGAGGGTTACGAGAGACGAACTGCTGGAACTGGTAGACTGTGCGAGATTTGCACCGTCCAGTGTAAACCGGCAGCCCTTCCAGTATCTGCTGATCTGGGAGAAGGAAGAGGTGGACCGCCTCCAGCCGCTCACCGGATGGGCGAGGGGGCTTCCGGACATGAAGCTTCCGCATCCCGGAAAGTGCCCCACTGCTTTTATTGTGATCTGTCAGAATACAGAGTGGGATGAAGACCTGAAACGTTATCTGCGTGATGTCGGAGCCGTAGCCCAGACGATGCTTCTGGCCGCGACCGAGGCA
>OMSN01000088.1 GCA_900313765.1 uncultured Eubacteriales bacterium | reverse complement strand
GAAGGCCGCTCCAGAAGAGCTGCGGCGGAAGCTGAGATGGCAAAGATGGAATCGGATCTCAAGGCAAAACTGCTCGAGATCTCAAAGACTTCCAGATAACGTCTTCCTTCCTGTCCGAAACGAGAGAATACATACGACAGATAAAGGCCTCCTCTGTACAATAGATCGTGTGCAGGGGAGGCCTTTTTATACTTCCTGTTTATTTATGTGATTTACCCAGATACGCTTCCTTCACTTCATCATTCTCTGCCAGTTCCATTCCGGTACCGTTCAGAGTGATGCGGCCGGTCTCCATGACATAGCCCTTGTCTGCTGCTTTCAGCGCCATGTTTGCGTTCTGCTCGACCAGCAGGATCGTCATTCCCTGGCGGTTGATCTCGCGGATGATGTCAAACACTTCCTGCACGATGATCGGTGCGAGGCCAAGGGACGGCTCGTCCATCATGATCATCTGCGGACGGCTCATCAGAGCGCGGGCGATCGCAAGCATCTGCTGCTCGCCGCCGGACAGTGTTCCTGCCGCCTGCCAGTGTCTTTCCTTCAGTCTCGGGAACAGAGAATAGACCCACTCCAGATCTGCAGACAGGTCATCCTTGCGAAGATAGGCTCCCATACGCAGATTCTCATAAACAGACAGGTTCACGAACACGCGCCGTCCCTCCGGGACCAGTGTGATCCCGTTCTTGACGATCTGTTCTGTCCCCATCGAAGTCAGCTCTGCCCCGTTAAAGGTGATCGTCCCGCCCGCGGCCTTCTCCAGTCCGACGATGGCGCGCAGTGTGGAACTCTTGCCGGCGCCGTTTGCGCCGATCAGAGTAACGATCTCTCCTTCCGGCACATCAAAACTGATGCCGCGCACTGCCTCGATGCCGCCGTAGGATACCTTCAGGCCGTCGACCTTCAGAAGGACCTTTCCGGACAGCCCCTCTTCTCTTTTATTTCCGAATCCAGGACCTCCCGCGGAGGTGACTTTGCCGACTGTATTACCCGTGGAGGCTACATTCTTATTCTTATCACTCATCTTCCTGCACCCCCAGATATGCGTCGATCACGTGCTGATTGTTCTGAATCTCATCCGGAGTTCCGCTGGCGATCATTTTGCCGAAATCCAGCACATAGATCCGGTCCGAGATCTCCATGACAAGGTCCATATGATGCTCAATAACAAAGACTGTAAGGTTGAACTGGTTCTTGATATCCCGTATGAAGGAGGCAAGTTCCAGGGTCTCCTGCGGGTTCATTCCGGCCGCAGGCTCGTCCAGCAGAAGGAGACTCGGCTCTGTCGCCAGTGCTCTTGCAATCTCCAGTCTTCTCTGCTTGCCGTAGGGAAGCGATGTTGCCAGATCATCCTTCAGGCCTTCCAGTCCTACCAGTTTCAGCAGTTCCAGTGTCTTCTCCCGGTTCTCCTGCTCCTCATGGGCATTCAGCCGGAAGGTTGCCGACATGAAGTTTGCCCTGGAGCGCATATGACGCGCGATCAGAACATTTTCGAAAACCGTCATCTTCTTGAACAGACGGATGTTCTGGAACGTGCGGGCGATCCCGAGCTTCGTGATCTTATCCGGAGTCTTGGAGATCACCTTGTCATATACGGCTGTCTGGTCCCCGAGGTAGAGCTTCTTCATCTTCCCTCTGGGATAGTTCTCAACGATAGGCTCACCGTTGAAATAAACGATTCCATTGGTCGGTTCATAGACACCGGTGATCACGTTGAAAGCGGTCGTCTTGCCGGCGCCGTTCGGGCCGATCAGCGCGACGATCTCTCCCTTGTTGACCTCCATGGAAAAGTCACTGACGGCTACGACGCCGCCGAACTGCATTGTGATGTGTTCCAGGCGGAGTACATTCGCATTGGTTTCACTCATTTGCGGAAGCCTCCTTTCCCTTGCGTCTAAACAATCTCATCAGACCTGCGATCGAGAACTCGTGGTCTCCCATGATCCCCTGCCGCGCAAACAGCACGATCGCCATGATGACTACGGAGAACACGACCTTGCGGAATCCGGAGCGAAGCAGCGGAACCTGGAAGGATCCTATCGTGAGCGGAGAATCCAGGAAACGCAGCCACCATTCGGATGCGGCATAGAACAGGAAAGTCGCCAGGACAGAACCGGTCACGGAGCCCAGTCCGCCGATGACTACGATCAGAAGGATCTCATAGGTCATGTTGGACTTGAATGCCTGTGCCTGGATGGTTGTCTGGAACATGGCCAGCAGCGCGCCGCCGACTCCGGCAAAGAAGCTGGAGATGCAGAAGCTCATGCGCTTATGGTGTGCCAGGTTGATTCCCATGGCTTCCGCTGCGACCTCATCATCCCTGATCGCCTTGAAGGCTCTTCCGTAACTGGAGTTGATCAGAAGCACGATCAGTCCGATACAGATCACCGCCACGGCAAACGGGAACATCAGAGTCGAGAAGCTGGGATATTTTCTGAGCATGTTGGATCCGTTGGTCAGCGGGCCGAGTTTATCCCACTGGAAGATCGCACGCATAATCTCGGCAAAGCCGAGCGTAGCGATAGCCAGATAGTCGCTCTTCAGCCTCAGGACCGGAAGTCCGATCAGCCATGCCAGGAATGCCGCGACCAGTCCGGCAGCGATCAGACCTGCCCAGAACGGGATCGCGAACTGAATGATTCCTCCGTCAAAGTACTGATATACAGAAGCACGGTCTGCGGGCGGGATGGTCAGGATCGCATAGGTATATCCGCCGATCAGCATGAAGCCTGCCTGTCCCAGACTGAACAGACCGGTAAATCCATTCAGAAGATTCATGGAAACCGCAACCAGGGAATAGATGCAGCCCTTCTTCAGGACCGTCATGATGATACCTGTCGCAGGAAGGACCCGGTCAAGCAGCGCAACCAGCGCAAATGCTACTGCCAGGAGAACGATCGCAAAGATGGAATCTGTTTTCTTCGTCATATCTGTCCTCCTTTCTCAGACCTTGTCCGTCGCTGCTTCGCCAAACAGACCGGTCGGCTTGAACAGCAGCACCAGAATCAGGAGCACAAAAGTGAACGCATCCGAGAAGGTGGTCCAGCCTACACCCTTGATCAGGTTCTCCACAATACCGATCAGCATGGCGCCGATGACGGCACCGGGGATCGAGCCGATTCCGCCGAATACTGCTGCAACAAACGCCTTGAGTCCCGGCATGGCTCCCGATGTCGGGATGACCGACGGGTAGTTCGAGAAATACAGGAGCGACCCGATCGCAGCCAGGAAGGATCCGATGATGAAGGTCATGGAAATGACATTGTTGACATTGATTCCCATCAGTCGGCTTGTTTCAAAGTCCGTGGAAACAGAGCGCATGGCCATACCGATCTTCGTATGGTTGATCAGCTGCATCAGCGCAATGACAAGGACGATCATCAGGAACGGCGTCAGGATCGTGACGACCTTGGTCGTTGCCGGTCCGATCGTGATGGGACTGGAAATGAACGGAATCGTCGGATAGACCTGCGCCAGGCCGCCTGTGATATACAGCGCAAGGTTCTGGAGCAGATAGGATACGCCGATCGCCGAGATCATAACTGACATCCTGGGCGAATTACGCAGCGGTTTGTATGCAATCTTCTCGATCGACATGCCAAGGATCACCGTGACGATGATCGTCAGCGGGATCGAGATATACAGCGGCAATATCGTAGTGGAGTAGACCATAACCAGCCCGGCGACCATGAAGATATCACCGTGGGCGAAGTTGATCAGACGCAGAATGCCGTATACCATCGTGTATCCGATAGCGATCAGCGCATACTGACCTCCCACTGAGATTCCCGCAAGCAGATAAGGTAAATTCTTTGACAGGAAATCCATACTCTAACCCTCAAGAGCTCCCGGCAGCATTGCCGGTTTACAAGTCCAAAAGAGGCTGCACTTGACCATGCAGCCTCTTCTTCGTTCTGTTTACCAGATTGATTCAGGCTCTTATTACTCGCTGACACCCTGTGTTGCAACGAACTCCCATGTGCCTGTCTCGTTGTTTGCCTGCTTGACGACTGCTTCGCTGCGGACTGCATCGCCGTTCTCGCCGAACTCGATGTGGCCGGTCACGCCGTCATATGTGGTATCCGCGATAGCTGCCAGAACATCTGCCGGAGCTGTGGAACCTGCATTCTTGATGCACTCAAGTGCTACAAAGTATGCGTCATAACCCATTGCGGAAACTGCTGCGATCGTGTCGTCGCCGCCGTTGTTTGCCAGAGCAGTGGAATTGCTGTTGATATACTCCTTGATGCCTGCGTCAAAGTCTGCGTCCGCACCTTCCTGATAGAATGTGGTGACATAGACCTGGATGTCCTTGCCCTCAGCAGCGCTCAGGATAACGTTGGAATCCCAGGTATCGCCTGCCAGCAGCGGAACGGTGACTCCCTGAGTGGAAGCAGCCTCGATGATCAGCTGTGCAGCCTCGGTAGAGGTCGGAGCCATGATAACATCAACGCCTTCGTTCTTCGCGGTTGCGATGTAGGAAGTGAAGTCAGCGGTTTCAGGCGGGAATGTCTCCTCGATTACTTCGCCGCCCAGATCCTTGAATGCTGCGCTGAAGTAGTGGCCAAGGCCTGCGGAATAGTCATCGCCGAGCTTGGTCAGGACATATGCCTTCTTTGCGCCGATCGCATCGTTTGCATAGTTTGCAAGGACGGTGCCCTGGAACGGATCCAGGAAGCAGATACGGAAGTAATTGTCATTTCCTTCGGTAACCTGCGGGTTTGTGCAGGTAACGCCGATCGCGCCGACACCGGCACTCTTGAAGATATCGCCTGCCGCGATCGAAACTGCGGAACCATAGGAGCCAAGAACTACGCTTGCGCCTTCAGCAGCTGCTGTTGCTGCGGAAGTTGCCTTGTCTGTGGAAGACTCATTGTCAACGATGTTCAGAGCCACATCATACTCTACTCCATCGATCTCAACGGTCGGCTGTACGGAATTGGCATACTGCATACCAAGCACTTCCTGCTTTCCGCCTGCGCCGTTGTCTCCGGATGCCGGCTCGAATACGCCGATCGTGATGGTATCTGCCATCGCCGCTCCAGACAGGGCCATTGTAAGTACACATGTCAAAGCAACCAGTTTCTTCATAAATCGTACCCCTCCTTCTCCTGGGAATACACGAACAGCGCCATATATGCCTGTTTTACAGCCATCCGGCACTATTCCGGCTACATGTTTCGCATTATAGCACTTTAGCGATGTAAAGGCAAGAACTGTCACGATATATCATCTGCTTCCGGAAATACGAATTTTTTTTCTTTCGGACCACTTTGAATAGAAAGTTTTTGTTCCCACTCTCCTACACGCCCGAATGCGGACAAAATAGGCTTTTCCCGCAGTCAGATTCCGTATCGTCAGGCTTGTTCCTCCTGTACTGATCGTCTGCAGTGTTCCGCCGCGGAACTTTTTATTCCTGCAGATCTGAACCATGTATCCGGATACCTTCCCCTTTCCGAAGCGGACTTTTTTCCATTTCAGTTTCAGCGCAGAGGCTTTTCCCTTCGCTTTCGAAACGGTGACACGCTGTTTTTTCAGCGTCCTGATCTGGTTTTGCTGTGCTTTTGTAAGTTTCAAATTTGTGATGGCCGCCCTTGACGGACCGGATACGCTTATGGAAAGCGCGTTGGTATACGGATCATAAACCGCTGTGACCGTGAATTCCACCTCATCGGTATCATACACATATTTGTCGGGTGATGCGCCACTTTTCTGACTGATCGTAAACGTATAGAATCCGGGCTCTGTAATGCGTACATCTGCTGTAAATATCCCTTTAGTACAGGTAAGATTGCTTACGGTCTTTCCATCTTTTTTCAATACCGCTGCATAGGCACTGTCGGCAGCAGGCTTTCCGTTCTGCTTGACAGGTACAGACAGATTCACCGACGCCGGTATCGGGTCTACTCTGTAATAACCGGCATTACTCTTCTCATTGAACTGCAGGATCATCCGTCCATTGACAAATGAAAGCGTCTCCAGTTCGGATTTGCTGCTCCCACCCTCAATATAATACGTCTTACAGAGATTTCCATAGATATCATAAACGTATATTACATTGTCATTGGCGTTCAACACCCCATCATACACTGCCTGATAGCTGCTGGTCGCCCCACGCTCCCAGCAGGTATAGTAAAGCATCGAGTTGTACGCAGCCGCCCCCTGATAAGTCAGATTGGTGTGAATCGGGAAAGACCGTATAAGCTGCGTCATGTCAGAATTGAGAACATCGCAGAAAATCCCTCTGGGTCCTTCATAGACGCAAAAAAAGCAACTGGATGTCTCATCCCAGGCAACCGCATGATAGTTCTGGCTGAGGACACGTTCTCCTTCGAACGCAAGAGTGGAACCGTTCAGAAAGATAACTCTGTTCGTATGATCCATC
Organism: uncultured Eubacteriales bacterium; assembly: GCA_900313765.1. Classification (GTDB taxonomy): domain Bacteria; phylum Bacillota; class Clostridia; order Lachnospirales; family Lachnospiraceae; genus Porcincola. The sequence goes on along the minus strand of OMSN01000088.1, from coordinate 3,167 downwards.
GGCATAACATAGACACGATCCTCCGACGCAATATATGTCATGTCGTTAGCATGCTCCAGGGCATACTTCGCAGATTCAGTTCTTATCAGGGAATAATCATTCAGATTCAGAAGGACAAGTCTGTTTAACGCATTCGTCCCTGCCAGGAACGCAGACAGCAGGAATGACCTGGTTGCAGTGCCGCCCTCCAGAGCAGCAGAACGTGATATCTTATTCAGGCTGGTCAATGTAATCTTTGTAAGATCATTCCTATTCATGTACCGGGCGACATTTAATGAAAGTGTCAGATACTCTGTCTTACTTCCATCAATGTACACAGTAACAGATACCTTGATCCAGTAATCTGTGCCATATTCCAGTCCGCTTATCGTATTTTGTGTCCCTGCCCGATAGAGAAGTCCATCCTGATCTGTGTCAAGCGCAGACCAGTTTTCTTCCCCGTCTTTTTGAAGATGATAACGGCAGTACAGAGTGTAATTGCCGTTAACCTGTTCCGTCGTCACTGTTACGAAAACTGAAGCTGTTCCTGAATCATCAGTTGCACCTTCCAGGATCTCAGATTCAGTCTCTTCAGGTTCTGTCTCAATGGATCCGTTTTGGCTTTTCTCCATTTCGGACTCCCCTTCAGTAAGATCCACTGCTGCAGTCTCATTGACAGGTGCATCTAAGTTCTCTGCCACAGTCTGTGTCTCAGCCTCGGTCTCGTCCCAAGAAGGCAGCATCTCTTGTTCCTCCGGGTCAAATGGGCTTGCAGCAGCGTTCTCTCCCTGTATTCCGGAAAGAATATCCAGTCCGTCTTCGGATTCTGATCTGAATCCAGATATGTTGTCTGATTCTGCGGCAGATGCCATATCCTGCAAGAAGGATTCACTGTCCTCTTCCGCAACAGAAAAATCTTCCTCTTCCGTAGTTTTCATTTCGGCATATGGAAAAATTGAAGATGCGGCTGCAACCGCAGCCGCAAGAAAAAAGCCTAAAAGTGTTCTGTATCTGATTTTCAAAGCCATGCTCCTTGTCGCACTTTACCTCTCATTACTGTTTTTTTCTGATATCCTGTCCATCAACTGCATGATCCGCGCCGTGGCATGACCGTCACACCCGCTCATGAATCGATACTTGAATTCTCTGACACGTACCAGGTCAAATTCCGCGCCAGGCGTCTTCAGGATTTCTGTGAGTTCCTGCGTTGTGGAGCAGATTGGTCCTGGCATCATCTCACGGATCGGATAGAAAAAGCCACGCTCGTCAAGGTATTCCTGCATATCATAAGCGAAGAACAGAAGCGGTCTTTCAAACAGCGAGTACTCGAATATGATCGAAGAGTAATCTGTAATGCAGACATCCGATGCGGTCAGCAATTCTTCAATCGATAGTCGGTCCGACATGTCAAACGCAAAGTCCCTGCAATCATCTGGAATCTTCGGTCTGTCTATTTCCTTGATCAGAGGATGATGGTTAATCAGAAGGATACAGGACGAACCAAGTTCCCGCTTCATCAATGGAATATCAAGGCGATTTGGTGCCACGGCTTTTGACTCTGTTCCCCGGAAAGTCGGTGCATACAGAATCACCTTTTTCCCGGGAACGATTCCCTGCCCCACTGCGAGTGCTGACTCTTTCGGCTGATCGGAGTAAACATCTCCAAGTCTTGCATATGCTGCACGCCTGCTGGTGGCATCGAGCCCAGAATCACTGACTTTTGCCTCATCTTTTCTATCCAGGAACAATTCCGGAGCCATTCTGCGCAGAATCCACGCTGCCTTTTCACAAGCTTTTTCCCGATATTTACTACTGAAGAACATATCAGTCCGACTTACACCAATCGGAAGAATCCGTTCAATCCGGTCCTCCATATGAAAAGCCTCTGCGTATGCCCATACAACTTCCGAAGCAGATACCGTTACATAAGATTGATTCCGGTATGCAAGAGCATGCCCCCGGTCTCTCTTTCTTCTGTCAGATTCCTGATCGTTAAGGCTGTTCCCAAATCTCTTAAAAGCGCCGCACGCATACCAGGTCTGAATAACGGTCGTCTCTTTGCGGAGAGGGAGGGAATCCAGAAACAGCGAACTGCCATCAATGAAGACAAACTGTGCTGACGCAATCAAAGGAATTGCTTTCAGACAACTGCGCAATACCGATGTTCGGCTGTCTATTCCTTCCCGTATGCAGATGACAGATACGGTATAAGGTATTGATTTGGCAGATCTTCTTCGTTCGATTGCAGCACGAAGCAATCGGAAGTTATCAGATAAAGACTTGTCCCTGACTTCCAGGAACACTATGCTCCCCTCTACAACCGGGGTCACAGCTGCGGCCTTGTATCTGGACGAATACAGATTGCTCAGAGCGGATTCTGCCCAGGAATCTCGTACAAGTGTATGGAATGCATCCGCTATCCCAATACTCATGCCAGCTCTCCCTTATTCATTTTCCATTCGCTCGATCAGCTCCATGATAGCCTCAGCAGAATTGAAGTTTTCCGGCAGAAGGTCATCCACCTGAATCTCAATCCCATACTGGACGTTGATCTCACTTACCATTGCGATGATATCAAATGATGAGAGAATCTCATCATCAATCAATGCATCTTCTGTCTCAAAATCCACATCCGGACGAATTGAACTCAGAATCTCAATCAGTTTATCCATTTCATTTCCTCCATTCCGGGCAATACAATGATAGCTCATCTGCCCTTTTTATCTTTTTATCAGTTCCTTCCTCAGAATCTTACCATTATATGTACGTGGTATCTCATCAATCTGCTCGATCACACGTGGCATCCGGTTATCATCAACACGCTCCTTCAGGAATCCGAACAGTGCAGTCTCAGAATACTCCACTCCGTCTGCCGGAACAACAAACAGTTTCGGGACCTGTCCGGCCAGTTCATCATTCATCGGAACACAGGCACAATCTGCAACCATCGGGCAGTCTGCGGCAACTTCCTCTATCTCCTCCGGCGAGATTTTGATCCCTTTATAATTGATCACATCATCTGCACGTCCGAGTACATATACATAACCATCTGCATCTATATAAGACAGATCAGCCGTCAACACATAACCTTCCTGCAGTGTCTGCGCGGTCAGTTCAGGTTCTTTCCAGTATCCACTCATATTCATGGGACCGGCAGACGCCAACAGCCCTGTATGCGCGATATCTGA